>CAZTQC010000075.1:0-1562 GCA_964615685.1 uncultured Candidatus Saccharibacteria bacterium | reverse complement strand
TTGGTACTATCTTCTTATTTTATTTATCAACAAAAACAAAGTAACTTTTCAGATCAATTCAATAACAAAACTGAACAAAAGATTCCTGCTAAAACCTTTGAAAGTTTAAACTACTCTTTTTCTTTAAGCTATCCGGATTCTTGGCAAACTTTTTCGCAATATGACGAAATTGAACCAAAAATAAATTTTTACAATTCTAAAACTTTATCAGAGGAGAGTAAATTACCTCTGAATCATTTTATGAATGAGACGAATGTCTCGGTTTTTCCCTTGGGTATTCCGACAGAAGGTCTTTTTGGGCAAACTCTTTCTATTGAGGATGCAAATCTTAATTTTCCTTATGAGTTAAATTCAAATTCAAGGGTGTATGTTTTGGAAAATGGTCAACCTTTTGCCGCTTATCTGGTACCGATTAATCACCCCGAAAATTGGAAGGATTATGGATTTATCTGGGCTCGAAGTAAAGTTGATAATTTAGCAGTAAAATGTCAAAGAGGCACTGAAGAGATTGCTTTTGAAAATTGTGATCCTTTAACTCAAGGAGACCAAATGATTTGGCAAGGGAATGTTGATTCGGAAAAATGGCAAGAAGTTCTTTCGGTAATTGAATCTTTTAAATTTACCGAGGAGACAATAGAGAAAAATCCGCAACAAGAAATTATTCTTCAAACACCCAAAGAAAAAGAAATTATTCAAAGTCCTCTCACTATTACCGGCCAAGTTCAAGGAACCTGGCTTTTTGAAGCGACTGCTCCTGTGATTTTGGTTGATTGGGACGGAAGAATTATCGCCGAATCGTTTATCGAAGCTCAAGAGAATTGGATGACTGAAAATCTTGTTTCTTTCTTGGGTGAATTAAAATTTGAAAAACCTGACGATCTTGGCAATTTTTCAGATAGAGGAACTCTAATTTTTCAAAAAGCCAATCCGTCCGGATTGGCGGAAAATGATGATGCTTTTGAGATGGAAATCAGATTTCGTTAAAGATTTTTATTTTTCATAAAGACATGTGATATAATATAAGCGTAGTTTAGTCATGACTAGAATTAAAAACAAAAAAGATAATTCAAATAAGACAAAAGGTTTCACTCTCATTGAACTTTTGGTCGTGATTGCGATCATCGCTCTGTTATCGAGTGTGGTGATGGCGGGTTTAAGTGATGCCAGAGTAAAGGCTAGAAATGCCAGACGAGAAATGGACATGACTCAAATTTATAATGCTTTAAATTTGTTTTACGACAAATATGGTTGTTTACCTGCTGCTAATTCTAAAGATTGCGCTGGTTTCAGTTTTACAAGTGATTCTGGGGGTTGGGATTCTAGTTATGATGAAAATTCTTTTTTAACTTTTTTAGTTGCTAGCGGTTTCCTTTCTAAAGTTCCTGTTGATCCAATCAATGAACGAAGTTCCAGTTACTTTTATTCGTATTATTGTTATAAAACATCATATTATGGTAATAAAGGCTTGGTTCTTCAATATATCGAGGAAAAATCAAAAAAAACAATCTATAAAAATAATAAAATTACTGGGGTAGCTGATAGTACTTTTTTATGTAAATAAT
>CAZTQC010000074.1:0-1575 GCA_964615685.1 uncultured Candidatus Saccharibacteria bacterium | reverse complement strand
GTTATGAAAATGCCGTTGCTAAAAATCTTCAACAAAGAATCGAATCTTTAGGAATGGAAGATAGAATCTTTAATGTCCTTGTTCCTATCGAGAAAAAAATTAAAATTAAAGGAGGAAAAAGAGTCGAGGTCGCTGAAAAAATTTATCCCGGTTATGTTTTAGTTGATATGATTGTGACTGATGATTCTTGGTATATTGTAAGAAATACTCCTCGAGTAACCGGATTTGTCGGATCAGGAGTTTACCCAGTTCCTCTTTCCAAAAAGGAAATCGATGAGCTGTTCTCCAGAATGAATACTGATACCACCAAACATAAAATAGATCTCTTAGTAGGAGAAATTGTTATTATTGTTGATGGACCATTTAAAGATTTAGAAGGCCGGGTAGATGAGATTGATGAAGATCGAGGTAAAATTAAAGTTAATGTTTCGATGTTTGGCCGAGAAACACCGGTGGAAATCGATTTCTTGCAAGTTAAGAAAATTTAAGGTAATCTAACATGACAAAATTATTATGGCAAAAAAAATAGAAAAAGTAATTAAAGTTCAAGCAATCGGAGGTAAAGCAACTCCCGCTCCACCATTAGGACCAACCCTTGGTCAAGCGGGTATTAATATTGGGGAATTTGTGAATCAATTTAATGGCGCTACTCAAGATAGAATGGGTGAAGTTGTTCCAACTCTTATTACTATCTACGAAGATAAAAGTTTCACTTTAGAATATAAAAAAGCACCAGCTTCTAAATTAATTTTAAAAGCTCTGGGGATTGAAAAAGGTTCAAGTTCAAACATCACCAAAAAAGTGGGAACTTTGAAGAAAGAACAAATAAGACAAATTGCTGAAGAAAAAATGTCAGATCTTAATGCTTCGAGTGTTGAATCTGCCACTAAGATTATCGAAGGAACTTGTCGTTCTATGGGAGTAGAAATAAAGTAATTTATTTTTCCAAGATTACAAACTCATAATTAAAGTTTTCATCTGATGATTTTCGACGAGAAATAGTCTTGGAAAAAATCTCAGAATATTCTGGAAAGACCACAGGACCTTTTGCGTCTGTCTCTACTAAGGTTAAATAAAGTCTATCTGCCAAAGTAATGCTTTGTTTATAAATTTGACCACCTCCAATTATAAAAATTTCTTCTTTATCCAAATCAATTGCTTTAGAAAGAGCTTCTTCGATGGAGTGAGCAGGAAAAATATTCGCAGGAGGAAGATAATTTTCTTCTAATCGACTGATCACAATATGAGGTCGGCCAGGTAAGGGTTGGGGAAATGTTTCAAAAGTTTTTCGACCCATAATTATCGGATGCCCCATAGTGATTTCTTTAAAATATTTAAAATCCTCACTAATATGCCAAGGAATCTCACCTTTTTCGTTGGCTAAAACCCTATTTTGAGAGCCAATCGCAGCGATAAGACTAATTTTAGGTTTTTGCTCTTTCATGTTAAAATTAATTATACTTCATAAATAATAAATTTAATATGTCTAATCATTCTACAAAAACCGACGTTTCTAAAAAAACAATACAAAAAAATAAAAAAACTTCTCAAATTTCAGTTAAGGATATTTTAAAT
>CAZTQC010000073.1:0-1779 GCA_964615685.1 uncultured Candidatus Saccharibacteria bacterium | reverse complement strand
TCCAAAAGTAAAAAATTAAAAAATGAAAAATTTTTGTTCTCCTTTTTTTAGAAAATTTAAACTAGTTTTAAAAAGCTTTTCTCTAACTGAAAAAACTTTCTTCTCTTTTTTAATTATTATTCTGACGATTTCAACTTTTTTAATCTTAAATAATTTGAATGAAAGATTTCTAGTCGAAATTCCCGAAAGAGGTGGGGAATTAAGCGAAGGGTCAATCGGCTCTCCTCGACTAATAAATCCTCTTTTAGCAATTTCAGAAACGGATCGCGATTTAACCAGCTTGGTTTATTCCGGTTTAATGAGGGCCACTCAAAACAACACTTTAATTCCTGATTTGGCCGAAAAATATGAAGTTTCTGAAGATAATCTCGAATATACCTTTTATTTAAAAGAAAATGCCGTTTTTCATGATGGTACTCCGGTGACGGCCGATGATGTTGTTTTTACTATTATTACGGCTCAAAATCCAGAGTTAAAAAGTCCAAAAAGATCAAATTGGGAGGGTGTTTCGATTGAAAAAGTAGACGATCGAAAGATTATTTTTCGCCTAAAACAGACTTATGCTCCTTTTTTGCAAAATATGACTTTGGGTATTCTCCCAAAACACATTTGGCAAGAAGTGGAAATTAATCAATTTAATCTAACTATTTTTAACACTGAACCGATCGGTTCCGGACCTTATAAAATTAAAAGTCTGAAAAAAGACAAAATTGGTATTCCTAAATCTTATACTTTGGAGTCTTTTGAAAATTTCGTCTTAGGAGAACCTTATATTAAAAGATTAAGTTTTTATTTTGCTAAAAATCAAACTGAATTATTAGAACTTTATCGAGATGGAAAAATCGAAGCGATTCATAATATTAGTCCAGATTTAGCTCAAAAATTACAACTTGAGGGAGCGCGAATTGAAAACTTCCCTTCACCAAGAATTTTCGGCATCTTTTTTAATTCAGATGAGGCCAGTGTTTTGAATAACAACACAGTCAGAAAAGCTCTGGACATAGCCACTCCTAAAGACCTTATTCTGGAGGAAGTTTTGGCCGGTTTTGGTTCAGAAATTTCCGGTCCTGTTCCGAATTATATTTTAGGAGAAAAAGCTCTTGAAATTGAAACGGAAAAACTTAGCCCTGAAGAACGATTAAAAAAAGCTGAGGAAATTTTAACCGAGGCGGGTTGGGAAAAAAATGAAGAAGGAGTTTTGATTTTGGAAACCAAGGAAGAAAAAAAGATGCTAAGTTTTTCAATTGCTACCGCCAATGTGCCGGAATTAGTTCAAGCCGCCGAAAAAGTAATTGAGAGCTGGAAAGCAATTGGAGTGGAGGTGAAATTAGAAAAATTTGAATCTTCTGATTTGAATTCAAATGTTATTCGACCCAGAAAATATTCGGCTCTACTTTTTGGAATGATTATTGGTCGCGACTTAGATTTTTACGCCTTTTGGCACTCCTCACAAAGAAATGACCCCGGTTTAAATATTGCTAAATATGCCAATATTGAAGTTGATAAAATTTTAGAAGATTTAAGAGAAGTTAAAGAGCCCGACCTTATTTCGGAAAAACTTTTGGCTTTTTCAAAAGAAATTAATAAAGATGTTCCGGCGGTTTTTCTCTACACTCCTGAATTCATTTACGTTTTACCTTACAAAGTTAAAGGGGTAGAAATAAAAAATATTATTACTTCCGAAGAAAGATTTTTAAATATTCACAAATGGTTTATATACACTGACAAAATTTGGAAAATTTTTGAATAAAGAATAATTAATAATTAAAAAATAAAAAA
>CAZTQC010000072.1:0-1975 GCA_964615685.1 uncultured Candidatus Saccharibacteria bacterium | reverse complement strand
TATTATTTTTTCTTTAGTAATCTTCAAAATAATGATCTTGAATTAGAAAATCAAAATCAAATTGAAGATCCTTTTGGTAACTTTTTTCCAATCGAAAACACCTCTCAAAATAATACTTTGGAAAATTCTACTGAAACATCTCAAGAGAATATTAACTTTCAAAATCAAATTCCTAAATTGAGAAAAATTTCTAATGTCCCTGTCGCCGGAGCGACAATTTTTACTCGAGAAGCCACTACCACAAATGAAATTATTAGTGACTCTGAATCTAATGAAACCTCTGAAAAAAAATCTAAAATAACTGAGATCGTTTACCGATATATAGAAAGAGCAACTGGACATGTTTTTGAAACGACCTCTCATAATTTAACAAGTGAAAGAATTTCTAACACTACTATTCCTAAAATTTATGAAGCTTTTTTCCTAGAAAACAAAGATCAATTTATTTTGCGTTATTTAAATGAAAATAACGATATTGAAACCTATTTTGCCACAATCAAACAAACAAATTCAGAAATCACCAGTGAAAATAAAACTTTTTTAGATGGTGTTTTCTTACAAAAAAATATTTCCCAAATCACCGTTTCTCCTGATGGAAAAAACCTCTTTTTACTTACTGAAAATCCAAACCCAACAATTGAATCGAAGATTTTGGGATATACAGCTTCATCTATTAAACCTTTGGAACAAAAAAAAGTTTTCAGTTCTCCTTTATCTGAATGGAAGGCAGAGTGGGTGGTTAATAATAAAATTTTTTTAAACACTAAACCTAGCAGTTATTCTTTAGATTTATTATATGAATTAGACTTAAAAACAGAACATTTTGACAAAATTATCGGACCTTACAACGGCCTTGTGTCTAGAGTTAGTCCAGATAATCAAAAAATTATTTTTTCAACATCTAACGGAAATGGAATAGAAACAAAAATAATTCATTTAAAAGACAGTATTTTAAAGAATTTTAAAGTAAACACTTTGGCGGAAAAATGTGTTTGGAATTCAAAAAGCACAATTATTTACTGTGCTGTTCCTAAAGAAATTTTAAGAAGTGTTTATCCGGATTATTGGTATTTAGGATTATTATCTTTTAATGATTCTTTGATGAAAATGGATATTGAAAATGAGAAACTTGAAACTATCATGTCGGCCAACTCTGAAACCTCAGAAAATTTAGATATTACGAATTTACAAATCTCTCCTGATGAAGATTATTTGTTATTTACAAATAAGATTGATTTAAGTTTGTGGAGTTTAGATTTAAAATAAAAAATTATTTTTTATTATCTATCAAACTTTTTTTCATATGAAGTTCTTGAAAAATTGAGAAAATATTACTTGTTGTAAAATATAAAGCAATCACTGCTCCGAGAGAATTTGCCACAAAAAACATAATAACTGGCATAACATATTTCATTTGTAGTTGCATTCCTTTCATAACATCATTCATCATTTGGGATTTTTCATCTTGAGAAACATTTTCCCCTTGAATTAAATTATTTTTGGCCATCATAATTTTAACTTGTAAAAACTGAGAAACGGCTGCGGTTAAGGCTAAAATAGTGCTATTAGTAGTAATATCAATAAACCAAAAGGTTGTATTGATATTTTCAGGAGCTTTAACAAAAGAATAAAGTATTTCAAAATTAATTTCTGGTAAACCTTCTTTTAAAAAAACAAAATAAAGAGCGAAAATGATTGGTAATTGAATTAAAATCATTAAAAAACTAGAGAAAGGCTTGATGGAATTTTCTCGATAAATTTTCATTGTTTCCAAAGCTAAAGTTTGTTGATCGTTTTTATATTTTTCTTGAATTTCTTTAATTTGAGGTTGAACTTCTTTAATTTTAATTTGTGATTTAATTGCGTTACGAGAAATAGGGAATAATATCAACCTCACAAAAATTGTTAGGATGATTACAGAAACCGCTAAATTACCAAAAGGGAGATAATTTAAAATTAAAATTAAAACATTATA
>CAZTQC010000071.1:0-1989 GCA_964615685.1 uncultured Candidatus Saccharibacteria bacterium | reverse complement strand
ATTCCTAATTTTTTTCCCCATTTTTTAAGTTTAGGGAGGGGTGTGTGGAGGGGTTATCGTATTTCTAGGCAGTAAACACCACCACTAGAAGCTAGATTTGTATAATAATACGCTTTTGGTAATGTGGTAATTTTTTGTACTTCTGCATCAGTAATATGTACACCTAAAGTAAAATAAACATCTTTATGATTAGGCCCTCCGCAACTAAAATAGGAGATATTATTCGGACTTGATTTGTATCCATAATAAAAACGGGGGTAGACTGTGCCTGTTGTGGCATTTCTAACACCTTTAGGAATATCTATTGTTGACTTATTATAAAGACCATCGTTATATAATTTGTTCACTAATGTATTTATATGAACAGTAGGACTCAATGGCCAAGCCCCGTTATGTTTCTCCCGATACAATTGAATCGCAGTACGAATATTAATCAACTCCTGTTCAAATTTTCGTATTTCAGCCGTTTGTCTCGCTTTAGAAATTGAAGCCATCACCACACTCGATAACAGAGCAATGATCGCAATCACGACCAGAAGTTCGATGAGAGTGAAGCCTTTTTGTGTTGCTTTTTTAAACATTTTATTTCTTAAAATATAACTTTTTTATATCATTTCTATACTAAGAGAATAACATTAAATGAAGAGCTTTGAAAATTTTATCCTCATTTTTGGCTTCTACGATAATATTAGGTTTTTTATCAAAAAATTCAGGAATACCACCGATTTTTGTAGAAAGAATTGGCAAACCGGCTTTTTCACTTTCTAATAAAACATAAGGCAGACCTTCTTTTAGAGAAGGTAATAAAAATAAATCAAAAGCCTTCAGATATTTGGCCGCTTCTGAAATCGCTCCTAATAAAAAAACTTTAGAAGTCAGCTGCTTTTCCTGAAGACTCTTTTCTAAAGCATTTTTTTCTTCTCCTTCACCAATAATTAGCCAAATGAAATTTTTTTCCTTTATTTTGGCTAAGGCCGCTAGTCCATATTCAAGTCCTTTATTTTTATGAAGTTCGGCAATAGTACCAATAATTTTAAGATCAGCAGAGTAATTTTTTAGTGAAATTTTTTCAAACAGGAGAGATTGAGCCTCTTCTCGAGAAAGAAAATTAATTTTAGGAATAATTAAAGGCTCAATTTTAATTTTTTTTCGACAAAAAGGCCAAGAAAAAACTTGTTGATATTCGGCTTGAGATAAAACAATGGTTTGATGACTAAAAAGTATTGTCCAAAAAGAGATGAATTTTAAAAGATTTTTCTGGAGAAGGTGAGCATCTTCGTTAAAAACCCAACCGTGTGCGGTAAAAATAATCCGACTTCGATTTTTTTGGGTTGAAAATAAATTTGAAAATCTTCCGGCAAGGGAACCGAGAGCCCCAATTTTAGAGCTGTTTAAGTGTATAATTTGTGGTTTAAAATTTCGATAAATTTTAAATAAATTTAAGAAAACCAGAAAGTCTTTAAATATAGAAATATCTCGATGCAGATAGGGCAGTGATTTTGTGGCTATCCCTTTTATTTCTAATTGAGTTTTTAATTCTCCTTGCCCTCCTAAAACCACCAAAACTTTTCGGCCTTCATTTTGAGCTTTAATAGCCAATTCAAAAACATATTTTTGAGCACCACCCCAATTTGATTTAGTGATAACGAAAAGGATTTTGGAATTCATTTGAATTGTTTTTTGGGGAATAAAAATATATGATTAATATATCATCATCTTAACCTTAATATGAAGATTATAAACAAGAAAGAACCAATCATCCTATTTTTAGGAGACCTTTTAATTTTCTATTTTTCCGTTTGGATTACTTTAATTCTTCGGCATTTAGAATTTCCAAACGCGAGCTATCTAGCCGATCATATTCGACCTTTTTCTATTCTATTCATTGTCTGGGTTTTAGTGATTTATATTGCCGGACTTTACGAAAGGATAAATACAGTTATTAAAAGAAATTTACCTCAAATAATTTTTAAAGCTCAAACCATTAAC
>CAZTQC010000070.1:0-2122 GCA_964615685.1 uncultured Candidatus Saccharibacteria bacterium | reverse complement strand
AAACAGTAAAGTAAATATTTTGAATTTTGCATATTAGTCTTTTTTATCGTTCAAATATTTTTTATTCTTTAACTCTTTAGGTAAATATTCTTGTTTTTCTTCATAATTATGATCTGGTGAATATTGATAACCTTTTCCATAGTTTAAATTTTTCATTAATTTGGTTGGTGCGTTGCGAATATGTAGAGGCACTTTTAAATTACCGAATCTCAAAACATCCTCTCTAACTTTTCCGTAAGCAACATATAATTCATTGGATTTTTTACACTTAGCCATATAAACTACCGCCTGAGCTAAATTCACTCCGCATTCAGGCATGCCAATAAAATGACAGGCCTGGTAAGCCGCCACGGCTTGTTCTAGGGCTTGTGAGTTAGCTAAACCAATATCTTCTGAAGCAAAGCGAATAATTCTCCGAGCAATGTAAAGAGGGTTCTCACCCCCTTCTAACATCCTCATTAACCAATACAAAGAGGCATTTACATCTGAGCCCCTCATTGATTTATGTAAGGCCGAAATTAAATTGTAATGCTCTTCCCCATCTTTATCATAAAAAAGTTGAGGTTTTTGAAAAGCTTCTTTGATGATCTCTAAAGTTAATTTTTGGCTAATGGAACTTGCGTACTCTAAAATATTTAGAGCAATTCGAGCATCTCCATTGCTCATTTGTGCTAAATTTTGAATTACCTTTGAAGTGATTTGGATTTTTAATTTTCCCAAACCTCTTTCTTTATCTTTAAGAGCTTTTTTGATAATTTTTTCTAGCTGTTCTTTCTCCAATCTTTGCAAAACAAAAACTCGACAACGAGAAAGTAAAGCCCCCCTCACTTCAAAACTGGGATTTTCAGTTGTCGCTCCGATTAAAATAATTGTTCCCTTTTCGACATGAGGTAATAAAGCATCTTGTTGAGTTTTGTTCCAACGATGAATTTCATCGATAAATAAAATTGTTTTTCTGCCTAAACGAAAATTCATTTCGGCAATTTTCATATTTTTTCTTAAAGCTTCTAATCCTCCAGCGACAGCTGATAGAGTGATAAATTCGGATTTAGTTAATTTGGCAATTACCGAAGCTAAAGTGGTTTTACCGCTTCCTGGAGGTCCCCAAAAAATCATTGAGGGAATATTGTCCGATTCAATCGCCTGGCGCAACAATTTCCCCTTTCCGATAATGTCTTCTTGTCCTAGAAAATCATCGATATTTTCTGGACGCATTCTATCAGCAAGAGGAGTGTTTTCTTTATTCATTTTTTTATTATAACAAAAGAGAAAAGTCTAGGATATTACTGATAAAAAGCCTTAAATTTGGCTTTAATTTCTATACTTCAAAAAAATTGGCGAGGAGGTTTCTTCAAAAATAACTCCTTTCATCATCCCTCTCATTGATCCACGCCTTAACAAAATTTCATTAAAACCAAGCAAATCAACAAACCAACCGCTCATAAATATGATCACGATAAAAGTGATAATGAGCATTCCTGGTTTTATTTTATAAGAAAAATCATATTTACGAATAAGCCAAATCCCTAAAGTCAAACTCAAAATTGAAACAGGAACCATCCACCAAGGAAAATTAGATAGCAACTGATCCATTTTATATTGAACCATCATTCCGCCACGTGAACGAATAGAAAATTTAATTAAACTCACTAAAAATATTGAAAAAGATATAATAAAGGCCAAGCCGATCCCGCTGAAAAAAGAACCTAAAATAAAATAAGTTTTAGGCCTCATTTTTAATTGACCTTTTTGAATCTTTGTCATTATTTCTTCTGTTATATTTTTTACATCTTTTGACATATGACTTTCATTATTTTTTTAGCTCTATTTATTCGTACGGCAACTGTCCCCATTGGAATTCTTAAAATGTCGCTAATTTCTTTATAAGTTTTATCTTCAATATAATATAAGGTTATTGGCTCGGAATATTTTATTGGTATTTTTTTCAAACAGAAATCTATTAAGTTTTTGGTTTCCTTTTTACCAAATTCGATTTCAATATCTTCTTCACTTCTAAAATCAATTCCTTCGGGCAACATCACATCTTTTCGATATTTTTTTATAATATTAATAGCCTCATTATGAGTGATTCGATAAATCCAACTTGAGAACTTATTTTCAA
>CAZTQC010000069.1:0-2425 GCA_964615685.1 uncultured Candidatus Saccharibacteria bacterium | reverse complement strand
TTTTATGTCTCTCGAGAAGGGTCGATTTGAATGTTAAAAATAAATAAATATACCTTACAGGGCAAGGTATATAAAAGTCGCATCTCGAGAAGGGGCACCTTTTTATTGAGATATTAACAACATCAATATAATAAGTTTTTTAAAAACCTTAAAAACTTATTTTTTCAAAACTCTTTTAATAGATCGGTTAATTTTAGCTTTGTTGCGAGCGGCAGTATTTTTCTTCAAAGTGTTCATTTTTAAAGCTTTATCGATAGCTTTGTAGGCTGATGGTAATAATTTATTGGCCTCTTCTGGTTTATTTTCTAATAATAATTTCTCAATTTTCTTTTCAATTGTCTTAATAGTTTTTTTACGTCGAGTATTATAAACCTTCTTTTTTACAGAAGCTCTAATTTCCTTTTTTGCTGAATCTTTTATTGCCATAATTTGATTTCGTTACTTTAGCAAATGTTATTAAAATATGCAATAATCCAATCAATTATTCTGATTATTTTCTCTTTTTAAAAAATGTTACAATGAATAATTATGATTAGCCAATTATCTGGAGAGATTATTCAAAAAAACCTAAATTCTATTATTATTCAAGTTAATGGAATTGGTTATAAGGTTTATGTTTCAAATAATACTTTGGAAAAGTTTTCAAAAGTTTCCCCAAGTAAATCAGTCACAGTTTTGACTTTTTTATCAGTTAAAGAAAATGCTTTGGATTTATACGGTTTTAAAGATTCAGAGGAAAAAGAAATTTTTGAACTTCTATTAACAATTTCGGGTATTGGTCCAAAATCAGCGATTGTTATTTTAAGCTCAGCAGATCCAAATATAATAAAAGAGAGTGTTTTAAACGAAGATCCTGAATACTTATCGAAAATTTCTGGATTAGGAAAGAAAAAATCAGAAAAAATTATTCTTGGTTTAAAAGATAAAATCGGAATGGATGAAATGAGAGAAAAAGGATTGGTTGCAGAAGGGGCTGTGATTATTGAGGCTTTAATATCTTTGGGTTATTCTGAAAGAGAAGCTCGAAACAGTTTAAAAAACTTAAAAAAGAGAGGTGGATTTGATATAAATAATCATCAAGAAATAATTAAAGAAGCTTTAAAAGATTTAAATAATAATTAGAATGGAAAAAATTCTTCGATTTATAGAAAAAATTATTCCTAAAAAAATTTATCAGGCCGCTCAACCGGTTTATCATTTTCTTTTAAATTTAACAGGAGCAATTATTTATGGTTTTCCTGCTAAAAAAATGTACGTTATTGGAGTGACTGGAACTAAAGGAAAATCGACAACAACTGAAATTATTAACTCTATTTTGGAGGAGGCCGGAAAAACTACTCTGGTGACCAACACTATTAGATTCAAAATCGGACCAAAATCGATTCCGAATAAATTCAAAATGTCTATGCCGGGAAGATTCTTTATGCAAAAAAAGTTAAAAGAAGGGTTAAAGGCCGGCTGTACTCACGCTATTATTGAAATGACCTCTGAGGGAGCTAAACAATTTCGAAATAAATTTATTCCTTTAGACGCTTTTGTTTTTACTAATCTTGCTCCAGAACATATTGAATCTCATGGTTCCTTTAAAAATTATTTAATGGCCAAATTAAAAATCGCACAAAATTTAAAAAAAAGAACGGAAACTATCGGAGTTATTAATTTAGATGATAAAGAATCCGAAATATTTTTAAAACAAAAATATTCAAAAAAGATTCCCTACTCTTTGTCTGATGCTAAACCAATAGATTTATCGAGTGGAATTAAAATGAGGTTTAAAAAAAATACTTTGTATTCAAAATTAAATGGTGAATTTAATGTTTACAACATTATGGCTAGTGCTAGTTTATGTGATGCCCTTGGAATTGATGACGACGTTATTAAAAAAGGAGTAGAAAAATTAGAAATAGTTCCTGGACGAGCTCAAAAAATAAAAGAAGGACAAGATTTTGAAGTAGTGATCGATTATGCTCATACTACAGAATCTTTAGAAGCTCTTTATTTAGCTTTTCCTCAAAAAAATAAGATTTGTGTTTTGGGTAATACTGGCGGAGGAAGGGATAAATGGAAAAGACCAGTAATGGCTAAAGTTGCCGAAAAATATTGTAATGAGATTATTCTGACGAATGAAGATCCTTATGATGAAGATCCTTTAACCATCATCAAAGAAATGGCTAAAGAAATTACTCAAAAACCAGTGGAGATCATTTTAGATCGTCGCCAAGCGATTTCAAAATCTCTTCAAAAAGCCGCCGTTCAACCCTCAGAGAGTATTGTTCTGATTACCGGAAAAGGGACCGACCCTTATATTATGGGAGCTCGTGGCCAAAAAACTCCTTGGAGTGATTATGAAGTAACTCGAGAAGAAGTTCTTAAAATCATCAAGTAATTTATGCCTGAATTACCAGAAGTTCACACAACCACCACT
>CAZTQC010000068.1:0-2501 GCA_964615685.1 uncultured Candidatus Saccharibacteria bacterium | reverse complement strand
ATATCAATAAAGATGACAATTTAAATCCAAGATATGTTTTTGAAAATTTTGTGATTGGTCCATTTAATGAGCTTGCTCATGCTGCTTCTCAAGCCATCGTTAAACAACCTGGAATTATTTATAACCCTCTTTTTGTTTATGGAAATACTGGACATGGAAAAACTCATTTGATTCAAGCGATTGGTAATCAAATAAAACAACAATATCCAGACAAAAAAGTTTTTTATCTGACCTCTGAAAAATATGTCACAGAATATGTAAATGCTGTGATGGCTAATAAGGTTGAATATTTTAAAGAAAAATATCGAAAATATGATGTTTTAATTATGGATGATATTCAATTTCTTTCTAAAAAAGACAAAACACAAGAAGAACTCTTCCATCTTTTTAATACTCTTTATGACAATAATAAACAAATTGTTTTTTCTTCTGATAAACATCCGAATTTTATTCCAAATATGGAGGATCGCTTAAAATCACGTTTTAATCAAGGTATGATTGTTGATATCCCCGCTCCTGAACATGAGTCCAGAATAGCTATTTTACGTTCAAAAATAGACAAAAGCGAGGTGAATATACCTGAAGACATTATAAATCACCTGGCTCAAACAATAGAAGGAAATATTAGGGAACTTGAGGGGGCGGTTAATACTATTATTTGTCACACCCAATTAAAAGGTCGGGATTTATCATTTAATGAAATTAAAGATTTGATTAAAAATAACTCGAAACCTAAGAAAATGGTTTCTGTTAACGAGTTAATTAAGATTGTTTCAGGTTTTTATAATATAGAAGAAAAAAGTATTTGTGAAAAAACTCGTCGTAAAGAAATTGTTAAACCAAGACAAATTACAATGTATTTATTGCGAGAAGATTTTAGTATTTCTTATCCCACAATTGGTGAGAAATTAGGAGGAAGAGATCATACAACAGTTATTCACTCTTGTGAAAAAATTAAAAGAGAAATTAAAATTGACAACACTCTTTCTCAACAGATTAATCAAATTAGATCAATGTTATAGAATAGGAAAGGGGAAAACTTCTGTAAAACATCGATTTAATTGTTTATAAGTTCTTTATTTTTAGGGATAAGTTTGGGGTTAATTTGTGATAAAAATTTTAAAACTAGTTGATAAGAGTTTATTAAAATTTAATTATAAAGTTTTTAACATTTTTTAACCACAACTTTTAAAGTTTTTTATTTTAAAAAAGCCTTGGTAAATAATAAGTTATTAACTTTATCAACTTATAAACAGAACTATTATAAAATATATCTTTGTATAATAAGATATTAATTAAATTACTATGAGATTTGAATGCCACAAAGAAAAAATATTAAAAGCTATTACTAAAGCAGAGAGAATTACTGGAAAAAATTTAAACCTCCCAGTTTTATCATGCGTTTTATTAGAAACAACAAAAGATTCTGTAAAAATAAAAGCCACAAATTTAGATATCGGTTTAGAAATAAATGTTTCTTGTAAAGTTCTTGAACAAGGAACAGTGGCTGTTTCTGGAAATATTCTAAGTTCTTATATTTCTAGTCTAGGGAAAAATGATAATTCATTAAATTTCAGTCTGCAAAACGATAATTTATATATAAGTTCAAAAAACAGTGAAACCATCATTAAAACTTTGTCTTCCGAAGACTTTCCAAGTATTCCCCAAATCAATAGTTCAAAATCTTTTTTAATGAAAAATGAAGAGTTATTAAAAGGATTAAAATCTGTTTGGTACAGTGCCTCTATCTCAAATATTAAACCAGAACTTTCTAGTGTTTATTTATACCCAGAAGGAGAAGATATTTATTTTGTAGCAACAGATTCTTTTAGATTAGCTGAAAAGAGCATTAAAGTGGGAAAAACTGAAGGATTTGAGGCAGTTTTAATTCCTTTTAAAAATACAACAGAGATTTCTAAAATTTTTGAAGAGGAAGATGGTCAAATTGAAATATT
This sequence comes from uncultured Candidatus Saccharibacteria bacterium, assembly GCA_964615685.1. GTDB lineage: Bacteria > Patescibacteriota > Minisyncoccia > Phycocordibacterales > JAACPR01 > CAZTQC01. The sequence goes on along the minus strand of CAZTQC010000068.1, from coordinate 546 downwards.
TTTTGATAATGATCAAATTGTTTTCAAAAATAAACAAATCTATCTAATCACCAGAATTGTTGATGGAATTTTTCCTGATTATCGACAAATTATTCCTAAAGATTTCAGCACAGTTGTCACAATCTTGAAAGAAGATTTTATACAGGCTATGAGAGTCTCAAATATCTTCTCTAACAACTTTAATCAAGTGACTCTAACTGTTCTGACCTCTGACGAAATTTTTGAAATTTCGACCCAAAATAAGGATAAGGGGGAAACTATTAATAAAGTGAAAATTAATGTTGAGGGAGAATCAATTAAAATTAATTTCAATCAGAAATATTTGAATGATTGTTTATCATCAATTAATTCCGACAGCTTAAAATTAACTTTTAGTGGAACAGGTAAACCCCTTATTATTACCGGAGTAAAAGATAGCACTTTTCGATATTTAGTGATGCCAATGAGTAAATAAAATGGAAAAAATCTCTTTTTATTTAGAAAAATATCAAGAAATAGGTTTAAAAGAAAAAAAAGTTAAAGATTTATTAATTCAATCAATTCAAG
>CAZTQC010000067.1:0-2583 GCA_964615685.1 uncultured Candidatus Saccharibacteria bacterium | reverse complement strand
TTTCTTTTTCCATATTTATATATTTTATCTAAAATAATAATAAAAAAATAGTAAAAAATGCCAAAAGTAAGATTTGGCGATCATGTTATACTAAACTAATTCAAATGAGAGAAAAAACCTATCAAGTTAAAGAGCAAATTAAAAAAGAGGATAGAAAAAATCTAGAAAAATATTCGGAGATTGTAGCCAAACTACTTTTTCATCGAGGAATTAAAACTCTTGAAGAAGCAGAAGCTTTTATTGATGTAGATTATGACACCCAAACTCACGATCCTTTTCTGATGAAAGATATGGAGAAGGCGGTTTTTAAAATTTTAGAAATCCTTCAGAAAAATCAAAAAATTTGTGTTTACTCTGATTATGATGCTGATGGAATTCCTGGGGCGGTAGTTTTGACAGATTTTTTTAAAAAAATTGGATACGAAAATTATTTTGTTTATATTCCTCACAGAAATATAGAGGGATTCGGTTTAAATGAGAAAGCTATTAAAAAAATTGCCGAACAAAAAACGAAATTAATTATTACAATTGATTGTGGCACATCTGATGTTAAACAAGTTGATTTAATCAATTCTTTAAATATGGAAGTGATTATTACTGATCATCATGAAGCGGGGGTTGATGTTCCAAAAGCTTTTGCCATCATCAATCCAAAACAAAAAGATTGCACATATCCAGACAAGAGAATATGCGGATCGGGCGTTATTTTTAAAGTGGTTTGTGCTTTAATTGTTAAAAAAGAATTTCCTATTAAAGAGGGTTGGGAAAAGTGGTTGCTCGATATGGTCGGAATCGCCACTCTCTCTGATATGGTGCCCTTAGTCGGTGAAAACAGAGTTTTTGCAAAATTCGGTCTCATTGTTTTAAGAAAAAGTCCAAGAAGGGGTCTTTTAAAACTTTTAAGAGATGGTAGATTAGAACAAAAATTTTTAACAGAAGAAGATGTTGTTTTTACTATTACTCCAAAAATTAATGCGGCTTCTCGTATGGGAAATCCAGAAACAGCCTTTCAAATGTTATCAAGTGATGATGATATAGAAACTAGTGAAGCTGTTAAACTTCTACATAAAATCAATGATGAAAGAAAAATTGCTGTTAGCGTAACTGTTCGGGAAATTAATAAATACATAAAAGAAAATCTTTTAGAAGATAAAAATCTTAGAGTTCCTGTTATCGTTAAAGGAAATCCTAAATGGTCGCCCTCATTACTTGGATTGGTGGCTAGTAGTCTCGTTGAAAAATATGATTGCCCGGTTTTTTTGTGGGGAAGAGGCGAGGGAGAAGAATTAAAGGGTTCTTGCCGATCAGATGGTAGTGTTAGTGTTTTCGAAACAATGGAAATGACGGAAAAAGGAGTGTTAGAAACTTTTGGAGGTCATGGAATGGCAGGAGGCTTTGTTTTATCTTTAGAAGCCGTCGACAAATTAGAAGAGGCTTTAATAAATTCATATAAAAAAGTTTTCACTTCAAGTACTAATGGTTTTCACTTTTTTATTGATGCTAAGTTAAATATTGATGATATTGATTGGCATTTGTACGATGATATTAATCAACTTTCTCCATTTGGGGTTGGAAATGAAAAACCAATCTTTATTTTTGAAAATGTAAAAATAGATAATATCTTTATTTTTGGAAAAGAAAAAAATCATATTCGTTTAATTTTTAAAAATAAAAAAGGATTAGAAATTTCAGCGATACATTTTTTTGCCGGAGAAAAGGATATTTTTAAAAAAATGAACATTGGAGATTATATAAACTTTTCCGCAAACTTAGAAAAGTCTTTTTTTGCTGGTCGAAAAGAATTACGTCTGAAAATCGTTGAAATCTTTCCTAAAATTAATTTAAATTAATTTAAATCTAAATGGAAACTTCATGTTATAATCGTATTTAATGAACGATTTGAAAGAAGTAATAATTTATACAGATGGCTCTTCAAGTGGCAATCCGGGCCCGGGTGGATGGGGGGCAGTGATCTCGCGAGAAGATAAAATTAAAGAAATTGGTGGTGGAGAACTAAAAACTACCAATAATAGAATGGAAATGTTTGCCGCCATTAAAGCCTTAGAGGAAACACAAATAAATGATAATATTTCTTTATATACTGACTCTTCTTATTTAATAAATGGAATTACTAAGTGGATTTTTGGCTGGATTAAAAACGATTGGAAAACTTTAGCTAAACAAGAAGTTTTAAATAAGGATTTGTGGCAAGAACTATATTTTTTAACAAAAGATCGAAAAATCAAATGGGTGGCTGTCAAAGGACACGCCGGCAGCCTTTTAAATAATAGAGTCGATGAAATTGCTGTTTCTTTTTCTAAAAATAAAACAATAAATCTATTTTTGGGGAAGGTCCAAGATTATGAATTTAAAGTTTCAGCTCCAACTCAAGATGAATTGATTGTAAGATCTAACTCCTCTAGAAAAAACCAAAAAGCTTTCTCATATTTGAGTATGATTAATGGTGAAATTCAAAAACACAAAACTTGGGCAGACTGCGAAAACAGAGTAAAAGGTCAATCAGCAGCAAAATTTAGAAAAACGTTAAATGAAAACGATGAATCTAAAATCATAGAAGAGTGG
>CAZTQC010000066.1:0-2685 GCA_964615685.1 uncultured Candidatus Saccharibacteria bacterium | reverse complement strand
AAAGTTTCCATGTGATTGATGTTTAAGTTATTAAAATTTAAGAATTATATTTTTTGTGCACTTCAAGAGTATTATAGGATTTTTGAAGGGAAGTTTCAAAGGGATGGGACAATAAGTGAATTTATTATGAAGAAAATATAAAATAAAAACCCACAAGTATAACTTGTGGGTTTGAGTTTGTTGTAAAAAATTAAAGGCTCCACGTCCAGTTTATGTCTCCGAGTTCGTCAACCCAGATTTGTCCGTCGGACAAATCTGGGCAACGGTGTTCTTTCAATCTCGGTTGATAGATCTTCCCACCGTCCCAAAGCCTTTCTGCTATCTTTCGGAAGACTTTAGGGTCTATGATTTCCCCTCTCCTTCGAAGTCCGGACCATAGTGTGTGTTCGTATTCATCGAGCACACCTTCAAAACTCTCTCTATCTCTGCATTTTGTCCTGGCAACTATCAGATCCACATCCTCTTCTTTAACAGAGGATAGATCCAGCCCGATTTCCCTCACACATTTTGACAAACTTAATCCAATCATCTTCCTTCTCCTTTTTTAAAGCTTAATAAAATGTCAATATTTTATTAAGCTATCGATATTAAAGAACTACACTTTAGATAGTCTAGCATATACTTTCTTAAATGTCAAGTCGAATAAATTCGTATTTGAAGAACATTATAAAAGGTTAGTTAAACAAAAAAACAATTTAATAACTTCTGGCAAAAATAAATTTTTTTGTCGCTTCTTTGCCACTGAAGACACAAACCCCTTTGGAGACCTCAACATTTTCTAGGGGTAAACACCGAACAGTGGCTTTTGTTTTATCTTTAATTTCTTTTTCAGTTTCAGGATTTTCATCCCAATATGCTCTGACAAATTTACCGGCCTCTATATTTTCAACGAATTCTGTCCAGTTTTGAACATCTATGATATTGTCGTTTTGCCTTTTTTGGGCTAGAAGATATAGATTTTTTTGAATTTCATTTAATAAATTTTCAATAATGTTAGTTAAATTATTTATTTCAACTATTTGTTTTTCAGAAGTATCTCTTCTAACCAAAACAACTGAATTGTTTTCAATATCTCTTGGACCAATTTCTATTCGAATCGGTATGCCTCTTTTTTCCCAATGATAATGTTTTTGGCCTATTCTAATATCTCTATCGTCTAATATCACACTTGAGTTTTCATATCTATCAACTAATAAATCATGAAGCTCCTTTGATTTATCAAGAACTATTTTTTTAGTGTCTTCAGATTTCCACATAGGCATCAACACCACTTTAATTGGAGATATTTTAGGGGGTAAGACAATACCCTTATCGTCTCCGTGAACCATTATTAATCCACCGATAGCCCTTGTGCTTAAACCCCAGCTTGTTTGCCAAACAAATGAGCTTTCACCATTATCGTTAGTAAACTTAACATCAAAAGCTTTTGCAAAATTTTGACCAAGATTATGAGAGGTGGCAAACTGCAAAGCTTTTCCGTCTTGCATCATTGTTTCGATCGAATAAGTTTTTGAAGCACCGGCAAATTTTTCACTTTCCGATTTCAATCCCGGAATGGACGGAATAGCCATCATGTCTTCAGCAAATTTTCTATACACCTCTAACATTTCTCTAGCAAATAAATCAGCTTCTTTTTCTGTACCGTGTGCAGTATGACCTTCTTGCCACAAAAATTCTGTTGTCCTTAAAAAAAGACGTGGCCTCATCTCCCATCTGATAACATTTGCCCATTGATTGATTTTGAGTGGCAAATCTCTGTGGGATTGGATCCATTTTGAAAAGGTGTCATATATAATAGTTTCAGATGTTGGTCTCAGAACTAGACCTTCTTCTAATTTTTCACCACCAGCATAAGTAACTACTGCAACTTCTGGAGAAAAACCTTCGACATGTTCCTCTTCTTTTTTGAGAAAACTTTCTGGAATTAACATTGGAAAATATACATTTTGCACTTCTTTTTTTAAGAATTCATAATTTAATATTTTTTGAACATTTTCCCAAATCGCAAAGCCGGAAGGTTTAATAATCATTGAGCCTTTTGTCGGTCCGTATTCTGCTAAATCTGCCGCTTTAATAACGTCCAAATACCATTTTGAATAGTCCTCTGAACGAGGGGTTATCGCCACTTCTTCCAAGGTTGTTCTTTCATTTGCTCGCATATTAAAATATTAACATATCATAAAAATATTTCAGATCAAAACTCATATTGTTTTCTTTTTTCCAAATTTTTTTGAAATTAAACACATAAATTTATCCTCTGTTTGTCTAATTTTTTTCGATGCTAATTATAACATCATTTTTCTTTGAAATTGTCTTAGTTTTTGTGTTTATCATTGTGAATTGAAGTGATTGAGAAATTAAAAAAGACCCCGTTTGCATTTCTGCTACTAAAGGTCTTAGTTTAACTCACATTTCCGCGAGTCGTTTTATCACGGCTGGTTTCATGACCTCCGGGCAGTTGAAATACAACTCTTGAGTCTTTATCCAAGTTGTCAAAGTAGGAATCGCTTGTTTGACAAGCTCTATCTACTTTTTTATCACCATAGAGGTTAGAGAAAGGAGACTATCTACAAAAATACATCTATTCCTTATTTTATACTCTTCGCTCATAAGTAATTTTATGATAATCTAATTTTAATATGAAACCGAATATTAGAGAATTCCAAGAAAAAGACAAAAACGCAG
>CAZTQC010000065.1:0-2788 GCA_964615685.1 uncultured Candidatus Saccharibacteria bacterium | reverse complement strand
ATCTGACAAAAATATTCTTTAATTTAAAAAACTTTAAAGTTTATTTGACTTGTATATTTATTTCCAAAAGAATCAATCACTTCTGCTCTCAAAACATTATCTTCTTGAATACTCTCTAACTCTTCCGGAACAAACAAAACCGAATTACCAACATTTTCTAAGTTTCCAACTTTTTTTGAATTTACAAAAATTTCCCCACTTTTTATTTGTCCCCCATTAGTTAAATTAACAGTTACTACTAAATTTGAATCTTTATAATAAGAGACATTATTTTCTGGGCTTAAAAACTCCAATTTAGTTTGTCTGTAATTTTCTAAATCGGTAACTTGAATGTCATCAGAAATTTTTTGAGTACCAGCCCAACTTCTCACAGGATTTTCCCATAACCAATATTGAGGGTCAACTCCAGGATTTCTAGGAGAAGATCCTAGAGGATTATTTTTATCTACAAAATGTAGAATAGAATGTATTCCATTTCCATCTCCTGTCACAACTGTTATCTTATCTTCTTGAGAAGTTTCGTTTGTGGCTTCTTCTCCGGTGTTTTTATCAATAACAGAAGTTTTTTCTCCTTTCCAATAGCCCGCAATAATTTCCTTAATTCCCGGAGTAATTGGTTCTGGATTAATAAAAGACTCATTGTCGATTTTTTCTAAAATAATATCCATAATTTCTCTCCACATAGGAGTGATGATGTAGTTGGCCACTTTCTTCTGCATTGGGGAATTATCATTGTTTCCAGCCCAAGCAGCCACTGAAATATTAGGAGTATAACCAACAACCCAGGCATCTCGGTAATCGTTTGTAGTACCTGTTTTAACTGCCACATCCCTATTTTCAAAATAAAGAGGTGAATTACTTGAAAAAGCGGGTGTTCTTGCCACATTATCAGAAAGAACATCAGAAATTAATCGACTAGTTTGTTCAGAAAGAACTCTTTCTCCTCGGGTTTGATTTTCAAATAATATTTCTCCATTGTTATCTTCTATTCGAAGAACACTAACTTTTTCTTGTTTTATTCCATCAAAAGCAAAAACTCCATAAGCTCCAGCCATATCAAGAGGAGTTACCTCACCACCGCCCAACACCAAAGTTAAACCATATTGTTTTACATTGGTTAAAGTCTCAATTCCCATTTTTTTTGCTAAATCCAAAGAATCTTGAATTCCTGCAAGATAAAGAACTTTAATAGCTGGGACGTTAACAGATTGAGCCAAAGCATCACGCAAAGACATCGGACCGCGATATTTTTCATCATAATTTTTAGGTCGATAACAATTTCCACCGTTCTCGCAAGTTGTAGAAAATTCAGTTGAAAGATCGAAAACTACAGTTTCTGGACGATAACCTTTATTAAAAGCTTCAGCATAAACAATTGGTTTAAAGGCTGATCCTGGTTGTCTTTCAGCTGTGGCGATATTAAAATTACCATCAATTTCTTTATCAAAATAATCTCGAGAACCAACCATTACTAAAATTTCACCGTTCCTTGGATCAATAGCTACGACCGAAGCATTCTCTGCGTTATTAGCCTCTTTGTTTTTTAAAGCAAAATCTTTAACAATTACTTCGGCTTGTTTTTGTAAATCCCAATCCAAAGTAGTAATAACTTTTAATCCTCCTTCTTCAACAACTTCTCGACCATATTCTTTTTCTAATTGTTCACGAACATATAAAACAAAATGGGGGGCCTTAATACCAAATTCTTCCTGTTTTTCAAAACTAATCTTTTCTTTTTTAGCTTGCTCTATTTGTTCTTTTGTAATGTAACCAGACTCGTACATTTGATCGAGAACATAATTTTTTCTGAAATTGAGTTGCTCGAGATTATTACCATAAGGGGAATAATAAGTAGGAGCTTGGGGCAGAGCAGCCAAATAAGCAGATTCAATCAAATTAAGGTCTTTAGCATCTTTATTAAAAAATCTTCGAGCGGCTTCTTGAATTCCATAAATACTTCCACCGTATGGAGCTTCATTTAAATAAATTTCCAAAATTTGATCTTTTGTGAGAACTTTTTCTAATCTTGGGGCTAAAATCCATTCCTTTAATTTTCTAGATATTTTCTTTTCTTTAGTAAGAAGAGAATTTTTAATAACTTGTTGAGTAATAGTGGATCCTCCTTGCCCCCCTAATAAATCACCATTTTTTAAATTATTTCTAATTGCTCGTAGAATTGCAGAAAACTGAATTCCATTGTGTTCATAAAAATTTTGATCTTCCGTGGCGATGGTTGCTTTTTGTAAATAGTCAGATATTTCATTAAGTGGAACAATAGTTCTTTTAACCTCACCAAAAACATCATAAAGAATAACTTTTCCTGTTCTATCATATATTTTGGTTGATTGAGAAATTCTCCGTTCTTCAAAAGAATCTAAATTTGGAATATTGATAGTGGTTGTCCATAAAATTAAAAAACCTCCTAAAACTAAAAAAAATAAAAATCCCCAAAGCAAAAACCCTCTCAATATTTTTTTTGTGCTTTTCTTCATAAATAGTATTAGTTGTAAATATTATACTTGATTATTTGGCAATAATTGACTGAATATACCAAAAAAGAAAAGTAAGACAAAAATATTAAGATAATTCTTAATAAAAAAACAATCTTTAATTATTTAAAAAATATTTAAAAATCATCCTCGTCATCAAAACTTTCTTGATCAATATCATCCTCATCATCTAATTCTGCATCAGGATCCAATTCACCAAAAGAGTCGTCATTTTCTAAATCATCGAAATCCACATCCCCGTCTTCTAAATTATCTGAAATCTCGAAATTTCCTAATTC
>CAZTQC010000064.1:0-2958 GCA_964615685.1 uncultured Candidatus Saccharibacteria bacterium | reverse complement strand
TATTTGAAGTTATTTTTTTTACGGCCTTAATTATCAAAGGTAAAATATCATTATAAAAATTTAGGTCAAGAATTTCATTTAATTTAAACCAATGAACATCATCTAAACCACCACTTTTCTCTAATTTTAATTCTTTAAATTTGGCTTCGGCTAAATAATAAATAACGTGTTTTCGAATTCTGCCTTTTTCGGGATGGTTGGCAACATATTCATTTTCACCCAATTTTTCTTTTGGAATAACGTCAATACTCAATTCTTCTTTAATAACTCTTTTTAAAGCCTCTTCTAAGCCCTCTTCTTCTTTTACTCCTCCTTTAGATAAAGTCCAGTGGCCAAACACATCATGAACCAGAGCGATGTAATATTCGTCATCTTGAATGGCATAAATGATTGCCCCAACTTTTTTTTCAACAGGTAGAGCCTTAGGACTGGAATCTTTAGTTTTTTGATTTTTATTTTGATCTGAATCTCCAATTTCTTTATAAACTGCTCCGAGAACTCCATTTACGAATTTTCCACTAGATTCTCCTCCAAAAGTTTTTGAAAGTTCAATAGCTTCGTTAATGGCTACTTTGGTAGGGACCTCATCATGATTAGCAAAAAGTAATTCAGCTAGTCCAATTCTCAAAACATTTCTATCAACAATTGATATTTTGTCAATCGGCCAATCTGGAGCGGCCTTTTCAATAATAAAATCGATTTTCTGTTTTTTATTAAAAATAATTCCTAAAAGATTCATCATAAAGTGCACATCAGAAATTTCGCCAGCAAATTCAGTAGCGTTGCGTATAATAATTTCCTCAGCATCTTTTAATGTTTTTTCTCTTACATCACATTCAAAAAGTGTCTGTAATACTATTGATCTAGAAAGGTGCCTATTCGCCATGTTTTGAATACTTCTTTAGTATAACAAAAAACTGGATATTTATTCCAGTTTTTTATCTACTTTTCTTTTTTTTCTTCCTTCTTTATTTCTTGAACCTTCTCTTCTTTATTTTTTGCTTTACTATCTTTTGGCTTGTCTTCAGATTTTAATTTAGTTTTTTTATTTTCTTTTTTTACTATTTCTAAAATTTGACTTCCTTTATATTTTCCTGTGATTGGAGAAACTCGATGTCTAAGATGAACTCCGTCTTGTTTATCAATTGAAAGAGCTGGTTCACTTAACGCATGATGTGAACGTCTATTTTTACTATGAGCCCGTGTGTGTCGCATTCTTACTGACATAACAAAGAGAAGATTAACAAAAAGATGAATTATTAGCAAGAGGGACTTAAATTAAAATCTTTTACAGAAGGTTTTTCGATGCTGAGAAGAAATACCGTATTCTTTGATTTTTCTGAAATGTTTTTCTGTGCCATAGCCTTTATGAATCTCAAATTCATATTCTGGAAATTTTTTGGCCAGTCTTTTCATGTAATGATCTCGAGTCACTTTGGCGATGATTGAAGCAGCAGAGATAACTGGTTCAGTTAAATCACCTCGAATAATGGTTTTTTGATTCGTGAAAATCTTTGGAGCAAACAAAGATCCGTCTAATAAAATTTTCACTTCAGAAGGTTGAACTTTTAAATTTTTTAAAATTCTTTTAATTCCAAGAGAAAGGGCGTGGCTAATGCCTTTTTCATCAATAATCTTAGAACTAACCAAAGTAACAGCAAATTTTAAAACTTGATCATTCTTCAATTCTTTTAACTCTTTAAACAAAATTTCTCTTTTCTTTTCCGAAAGTTTTTTTGAGTCAGTAAGTTCAGATAATTTTCCGGCTTTTAAAATTTTTTTAAAAAGTTTTTTATTCACTAAAATCGCCGCAACAGAAACCGGTCCCGCCAAAGGACCTCGGCCAGCCTCATCGATTCCAATTATTTTATTTTCTTTAGAATTCGAGTTCATTTTTATTATTATGTTTTTAACAATCTTTCATTTATAATATCAATTATGACGAATTCTTTTATCCATTTGCATGTTCACACTCATTATAGTCTTTTAGAGGCCTTACCCAAAATTGATGATTTGATAAAAAAAGCTCAAGACGAGGGATTAACTTCTTTAGCTATCACAGATAATGGAAATATGTATGGCACCATAGAATTTTATGAGAAATGTAAAAAGGCTGGAATTAAACCGATTTTGGGACTAGATGCCTACGTGGCTCTTCGGGGTCGAAAAGATAAAGAAACTCGAATTGATAATCGAAATACTCGTTTAGTGCTTTTGGCTAAAAATGAAATCGGTTATAAAAATTTAATAAAATTAGTGACAGATTCAAATGTTGAAGGTTTTTACTATAAACCCAGAATTGATAAAGAAACTCTTCAAAAATGGAGTGAAGGTCTGATTTGTATTTCTCCGGCTCTTTCTGGAGAAATCTCCACTCATCTCTATAATGGAGAGAAGGCCAAAGCTTTAGAGACGATTAAATTTTATCAGAAAGTTTTTCAAGAAAATTTTTATCTGGAAATATCTCATTATCCAGAAATTGACGCTTTTAAAAAATTAAGATCTGAAATAATTTCAATTGCTCAAGAGACTAACACAAAATTAGTGGCAGCCAATGAGATATTTTATTTAAAACCAGAAGATCAAAAAGCTTTTCAAACTTTAATCTCCATTCAAAATTCATTTGGAAGTCATAATTCCATTTTTGAAACTCGAAGCGTGAATTTTCCCTTTATCTCTCCAAAAAAAATGGCGGAATTTTTTTCAGATGTGCCGGAAGCTCTTGAAAATACGAATAAAATTGCTGAGCAGTGTAATGTTGAAATCAAACTTGGAGAATGGAAATTTCCAAACTTTGTCACAGCAGATCATCTTGATCCGGATTTAACTTTAACAAAATTAGCTGAAGAGGGATTAGAAACGAGAAAAATAAAAGAGAATGATGAAATTCGAGAAAGAATAAAATACGAATTAGAGGTTATTAAAAACAAAGGATATTCAAAATATTTTTTGGTGGTG
>CAZTQC010000063.1:0-2961 GCA_964615685.1 uncultured Candidatus Saccharibacteria bacterium | reverse complement strand
TTTTATTTTTCTTTATTTTTGTTTTCTGACATAGTAAAAGGAGTCTAACTAAAATTTTTAAAAAAGGCAAGTTGTCAATAAATAAAAAGTTGATACTTTTAAGTATCAACTTTTTACGGCGCTATTTCTTTTAAAAACTACTCTTCAATTGAAGCATCAATTTCGGCCTCTATCTCTCCGAGATTAGCATCTAAGTCTTCAAGATTTGTTTCTTCTAGATCATTCGCAATATCTTCGATGGTGGTGGCCTCAGCATCTAATTGATTTTCATCCACAGGAGGGTTAGGATTTGATTTCTCTTCGATAACAGATCCCCAAAAATACATTCCTCCGATAATGATTAAAATAATTATAACCAAAGAACCAATAATTGGTCCGACGACTCCGTCTCTCTTTTCTTCAAGAGGCATCATATTTTCAACATTTAAATTTTCATTATCAGATAAATCAATTGATTGATTTTCTCCTTCAAAATTATTTTCGTTTTCCATGTTTATTTTTTATTTTGTTAATTAATTTTCAATCTCTGTATTAGTAAGTTCCTTCATGATTGTAAATGAATTTTTATAAGCATTATGAGTGGATTTTATACTTTCTTTTGCATCTGAAACCAAATCTATAATAAATTCTTTACTGACTTCTTCATTAATAGCATTAGCTAAAGTCTCTTTTACTGATTCTATTTCGGAAGTTGTACTTTCTAATAAACCATCGGCTTGATCCAAAGAAGCTTGAGCATCTAAAATATCAAAACCTTCAGCTTCTAGATTATCTAAGTTTATTTGAATTTTATTTCCAATTCCTTCCAATCTTTTAGCTGCATTTTCAAATCCACTGAACATATGATTAAAAGATTCCTGAACTCTTTTTCTTTGTTCTGCTTCAAATCTAACTTTTCTTTCTTCCTGATTCTTAATCATTTCTGATTTTCGGCTCTCAATCATCTTTCTAATCTCTTCTCTTTTGCTTTCCACTTCTGTTCGAATTTCAGATCTTCTTTTTTCTATCAAATTCCTAACTTCTTCTCTTCTGTTTTCTCGATTCTCCTGAATCAATTGATTCTTCTCTTCGATATCGTCTTCATTTACCTGAGCGTTTTCTCCAAGGATTCCTTGAGTAGTATTAACATTTAGTACTTTTCTGATTTGAAGCTGGGCTTTTTCTTGTTCTAAAATTTGTTGAAGGTTTTCTTTAGTCTCATTGGCATTTCCATTTACCGATTGGGCATCTACAGAAAAACCAGCCAAGATTAACAACAACAATAATAAAATTGATATTTTTCTTTCCATGATTTTTACTAATTAATAAATTGATAACTATTCTTAATCTATTATAGACTAATCCCCATTTCTAACAATAAAAAAAGACCCCAAAATCAAAAGGGTCGTTTTTTTAGAATTGAATAATTCTTTGAATTATTCAGCATCCTCTGAGTTTGGAAGCGTTTCCGCCCTTTCGAGTTCTTCTTTGTCTTCCTCATTCTTTTCTTCTGCTTTTACGATATCAATTTTCCAGCCTGTTAGTTTGGCCGCTAAACGAACATTTTGTCCACCTTTTCCAATCGCTAAGGATTGTTGATCTTCAGCAACTAAAACCTTGGCGATTTTATCTTGTTCTGGAGTTTCTTCTATAATTTTGATATCAATAATTTTTGCAGGAGATAAAGCCTCCTCAATAAATTCTTTGATATTTTCTGACCATTCTATAATATCTATTTTTTCACCACCTAATTCAGAAGTGATTGTGCTAACTCTAACTCCTCGTTGACCAACTAATGAGCCGACAGGGTCAATATGTTCATCATGAGTGATCACCGCAACTTTTGATCTAGATCCGGCTTCACGAGAAATAGATTTAATTTCAACTACTCCGGCTGAAATTTCTGGTACTTCTGCGGCAAATAATTTTTCTAGAAACTTTGGATGAGAACGAGATAATTTTAAGAAAATTCCACGAGGAGTTTCTTCAACTTTAAATAAATAAGCTCGAACACGTTCTCCCTGTTGAAATCTTTCTCCTGGAATTTGTTCATCATAAGACAAAATCCCAATGGCTCGTCCCATATCAATATAAATAGATCCTCGCTCAATTCTTTCAACTGTTCCAGAAACAATTTCTCCTTCTTTCTCACCAAACTCAGACATAATAATGGTTTTTTCAATCTCTCGAATTTTTTGGGTGATGACTTGCTTGGCTGTTTGAGCGGCAATTCTTCCAAAATCTTGTTTTTTTTCAAGAGGAAAGATGATTTCATCTTCTAACTTTGCATCTTTTTTTATCATTTTTGCGTCTTCAATTAAAATATGATGCTCGGGATTGTATCTAATTTTGTATTCACCATCATCTTCCCGATTTTCTTTTTCAGTTTTTATTTCATCTTCTTCTTCCATTACAACCGAGTCTTTATCAACAACAATTTTTACTTGAAAAAACTCGACATTTCCTGTATCAGTATCAAAAGTCGCTTTAATAATTTGACCTTTTTTTCCGTATTCTTTTTTATATGCGGTTCCTAAAGCCAGCTCTATAGCTTCAATAATTTTTTCTCTACCAATTCCTCGATCTTCTTCTAATTGAGTGAGAACCGCATTTATTACTTTTAAATCAAACATAGTCTTGATATTTAATTGTTTCTGTTCATTTTTTCTGTGTTCATTATTCAAAATGACAGATTTGTTTTATAAAATTTTCTAAAAAAATTAGCCCGCCGTCGTGTGGCGAACTTTCCTGTAACGATTAGCATACTATCATTTTTTAGACATATCGTCAAATTCTTGTTTTTACACAAAAAATTTTAATCTTTTATTTTTGTACAAAATAAAATTTCATTTTAAAACTGGTATAATATTATTAACATGTTTATTGAAAATGATAAATTAAAAGATTTTATTTTAGATTCTGGATTAGTCAGTCCTACTGAAATGCAGGGGGCGATTAAAATGATTGCCAACAAAGATATGT
>CAZTQC010000062.1:0-3052 GCA_964615685.1 uncultured Candidatus Saccharibacteria bacterium | reverse complement strand
CTGATATAATATTATCAACATGTTTATTGAAGATGATAAATTAAAAGATTTTATTTTAGATTCTGGATTGGTAAGTTCTGTTGAAATGAAGGGGGCAGTTAAGGCGATTGCTGACAAAAATATGTCACTTGGGGATTTTTTAGTTAGTGAAGGAAAAATCTCAGAAAATGACATGAAAAGAATCCAAGCTTATATTTTAGGTATTCCTTTCATAGATGTGGGAAATTCTAGAATTCCTTTTGAAGTTTTATCAATGATTCCTGAACCCATTGCGAGAAAACACAATATTATTGCTTATAAGCAAGATGCTAATCATTTAGAAGTGGCAATGCTCGATACTGATGATTTAACAGCGATTGATTTTATCCGAAAAAAGACAGGACTTAAAATTTTGCCTCGTTTTACAACCACCGATTCTTTAAAAAAAGCTCTTGTTCAATATCAGAAAAGCTTAAAAGCTGATTTCGGAGACATTATTAGGGATCAAACTTCTAAAATTGTTAATCTTTCTGAACAAATTGAGAAAACCTCTGAAGAAAGTTTGGAAAAAATGGCCGAGGATTTACCGGTCATCAAAATTGTGGACACTCTTTTAAAACACGCTATTCTTCAAAGTGCATCAGATATCCATATTGAACCAGGCGAAAAAGAATTAATTGTTCGGTATCGTGTCGATGGTCTTTTACATGACGCTATGACCTTGCCGAAAAATGTAGCTTCAGCAATCACTGCGCGTATTAAGGTTCTTTCCAATTTAAAATTAGATGAAAAAAGATTACCTCAAGATGGCCGTTTTAAAATTGAATTAGACAACGAAAAAGTTTCTTTTCGCGTTTCCATTTTGCCCGTTTATTATGGCGAAAAAGTTGTGATGAGAATTTTGAGAGAAGGTGGTGGTGGATTTACTTTAGAATCTTTAGGTTTTCATGGAGACGGTCTTGAAAAAATTCATGCTGCTTTAGGTCAAAAAACTGGTTTAATTTTGACGACTGGTCCAACTGGTTCAGGAAAATCAACAACTCTCTATACTTTACTTGATATTTTAAATCAACCAGATGTAAATATTTCCACAGTTGAAGATCCTATTGAATATCAGATGAAGAGAGTAAATCAAACTCAGGTAAAACCAGATATCGGCTTTACCTTTTCAGAAGGACTAAGGTCTTTGGTTAGACAAGATCCAGACATTATTATGGTTGGAGAAATCCGAGACGGAGAAACTGCGGCCTTGGCAATTAATGCCGCCTTAACTGGGCACCTTGTTCTTTCCACCCTTCACACGAATTCATCTTCCGGAACTATTCCTCGGTTAACTGATATGGGCGCCGAACCTTTTCTTTTGGTCTCCACATTAAAAGTTATTATCGCTCAAAGATTGGTTCGTTGTTTGAAGAAAAAAGAAAAATATTTTTTAACTAAAGCTGGAATTGAACAATTATCCAAAAAAGTTAATATGGATAAAATTTTGGAAACTTTAAAAAAAGATGGAATTTTGAAAAAAGATGATACTTGGAAAACCATTCCTTTTTATAGACCGATAGTTTCGGGGGACGATGATGGTTATTCTGGCCGAGTTGGAATTCATGAAATTTTAGAAATGACCGACACCATCAGAAATTTAATTATTGAAGGAGCCTCTGCTGAGAGGATTCAAGAACAAGCTGAAAAAGAGGGGATGTTTACTATGTTGGAAGACGGTATTTACAAAGCTGTTTTAGGAACAACAACAATAGAGGATGTATTTCGTGTTATATCAGAATAATAAAATTATATGGCATCAATTGAATTTCATTACAAAGCTTTAAATAAAAAAAGAGAAGTTATAGAAGGAAATAAAAAAGCTATAAACGAATTTGAATTACAGAAAATTTTAAAAGACGAAGGTCTCAGTTTACTTTCAGCTGAACCAATTGCTAAATTTAGTTTTCGAGCCGCTTGGATTAAAATTTCTAATCTTGGCCGAGTCTCCACTCACGAAAAAATAATTTTTAATCGAAATTTAGGAGCGATGATTGAGGCCGGGCTATCTCTCTCTAGAGCCTTGGGCGTAATGTACAAACAAACCAAAAATCCTAAATTAAAGAAAATTCTAAATTTTGTAAGTGAAGAAGTAAAAAAAGGTTCTTCTCTTTCTGATGCTATGAGTCATTTTCCAGAAATTTTTCCAAGTTTAATGATTTCAATGATTCAGTCCGGTGAAGAATCGGGTAATTTAATTGAAGCGTTGAATGTGGTTGCCGGGCAAATGGAAAAAAATTACACTTTACAGAAAAAAATTAAAGGGGCCATGATTTATCCAGCTGTTATTATTTCAGTTATGATTTTGATAGGTATTTTTATGTTGATTTATGTGGTGCCGACCTTAACTAAAACTTTTGGGGAATTAAATGTTGATTTACCGGCCTCAACTCAATTTATTATTGATGTTAGTGATTTTTTACAAAACAATTTATTTACTTCAATTTTTTTAATTATTTGTTTATCGATTTTTATTTTTTTACTTTTAAAAACAAGAATCGGCAAAAGAATGAGGGATTGGGTTTTTTTACATATTCCTCTAATTGCTCCTTTAGTTAAAGAAGTGAATGCTGCCAGAACCACAAGAACTCTCTCTTCGTTATTAAGTGCTGGAGTGCCGTTTGTTAGATCTCTTCAAATCGTTGGAGAAGTTGTTCAGAATTCCTATTATAAAGAAATCATTTTAAGAGCTGAAAAAAATATTCAACTTGGTCTACCAATCTCTAAAGTTTTTCGAGAGGCCGAGAAGTTTTATCCCATCTTTGTTTCAGAAATGATGATTGTTGGTGAAGAAACAGGAGAATTAGGGGCAATGCTTTTAAAGGTGGCGACTTTCTATGAAGAAGAGGTTGAACAAAAGACTAAAAATATGTCTACTATTATAGAGCCGTTTTTAATGGTGGTGGTTGGTATTGTTGTTGGATTCTTTGCCATCTCGATGATCAGTCCAATGTATTCTTTAGTTGACACTATCTAAACTATTTTAATTTTTATAATCATGACTGACATAAAAGAGAATAAAACAGATAAATTA
>CAZTQC010000061.1:0-3143 GCA_964615685.1 uncultured Candidatus Saccharibacteria bacterium | reverse complement strand
TACCCATTCGCAAGAATACGAGTACTTTGCGCGAATCAAATATTTTTCTAAAAATAGAATAAAGTTTGTTAGCATGAATATTCTTCCATAAAATAGCAATAAGAATTACATAGATTCCTAAAAAACTAATCGCTTCTTGAAAAAGATTTTCAAGTTTTAAAAATGAAAAGTTGTTCGAAATTACGAGGGCTGGATAGATTGATAAAATTAAAGTAACTAAAAATTTTTTTCCAAACTTAAATGAAGAAAAAAATAGAAGAAGAAATATTACCAACAATATTATGATATCTAAAGAAAGAACATTCATAGAGATATAATATTATACCAAAAAAACTTTTTTTGAAAAAATTATCTACAGGCCCTCTTCTTGCAGTACTTTTAAAGCCTCTTCGGCTTTACGACTAATTTTTTTAGGAGCTTTAATTTTTATTTTTATGAGTAAGTCTCCACTTCTATTAGGAGTGACTGGCACCCCTGCATTTTTAACTCTCAAAAACTCTCCGTTACGAATTCCTTTGGGAATAGTGACAGTAATTTTATCATCAATGGTTTCAATAACTTTTTTGGCACCCAATAATGATTCGGTGAATTTTATTTCCTCTTCTAAGATCAAATGAGCACCCTCTTTTCTAATTTTTTCGTGAGGTTTGACATAAATTTTTATGTAAAGGTCTCCCGCAATTCCATTTTCTATCGGTTCCCCTTTTTGTTTATACCGAATCATTTCACCACTATCAATTCCCGGAGGAATATTGACAACTATTTTTTCAGAACCACCATTATTTCGAACGATATTAATTTCTCGAGTCAAGCCTAAAATTGAGTCCTTAAAAGTAATTTCTAAATCTCGATAAATGTCTTTTCCTTTGTTTGTTCTGCTCCAGCTTCGAGATCCGCCAAAAATATTTCCTAAAATATCGTTTAAATCAAATTCAAAACCTGAAGTTCCTGAAGTAAATTGAGAAAAATCAAAATCTTGAAAGCCCCCACCATAGTTTCCTGTTCCACCAGCAAAAGACTGCCCAAATTGATCATATTGAGCTCTTTTTTTATCATCGGATAAAGTTGAGTAAGCCTCATTTACCTCTTTAAACTTGTTTTCATCTCCGTTTTTTTTATCTGGATGGTATTGTTGGGCTAATTTTCTGTAAGCTTTTTTTATTTCTTCTTTGGAAGCGGTTTTAGGAACTCCTAAAATTTTATAATAATCTTTTGACATTATTTATCATTGTTTTCTTCAACTTCGGCGTCTTTTATATTATCATCTTTAGGCGGTTCTGGTGACTCGGTTTTTTCTTCTGATTTATTCTCTTGATAATATTGGCCAATTTTTTGCATTTCTGTGGAAAGATTGACGGTTTTTTCTTTTATTTCTTCTATATTATCGCCATTTTTGGCTTCGTTTAATTCTTTGATTTTATTTTCCGTGGATGTTTTGATCTCTGTGGGTAATTTTTCTCCCGCGTCTTTGATTGCCTTTTCAGCTGTGTAAATACTTTGTTCAGCGATATTTTTGGCTTCAATTAACTCTTTTTTCTTCTTATCTTCATTCTCGTGAACTTCGGCATCTTTCTGCATTTTTTCAATTTCCTCTTTTGACAACCCAGAACTGGCTTCGATTCGAATTGACTGTTCCTTGTTTGTGGCTTTATCAACGGCTTTTACATTCAAAATTCCGTTCACATCAATATCAAAAACAACTTCAATTTGGGGAAGTCCTCTAGGAGATGGTGGAATTCCATCCAAAATGAACCTTCCAAGAGATTTATTATCGGAAGCCATCGCTCTTTCACCTTGAACGATATTTATCTCTACTTGAGTTTGATTATCAGCCGCGGTTGAAAAGATTTGAGATCTAGAAGCTGGAATGGTGGTGTTTTTTTCAATTAGCTTTGTGGCAACTCCTCCCATGGTTTCAATTCCTAAAGAAAGTGGAATTACGTCTAGCAATAAAACATCTTTGACATCCCCTTGAAGAATTCCCGCTTGAAGAGCGGCACCAATAGCCACGACCTCATCTGGATTGATGGTCTTATTGGGTTCTTTGTTAAATAATTTTTTAACTTCTTCTGAAATTTTAGGCATTCGAGTTTGTCCTCCGACCAAAATAACTTCATCAATGTCTCCGATTTTAAAAGGAGAAGCTTCCACGGTTCGTTTAGTGATTTCTAGAGCTCTTTCGATAAACTCAGCGGCGATTTCTTCCAATTTAGCTCGAGTTAATTTTAACAAAAGGTGTTTTGGCCCATCGGCTCCTGAAGTTATAAAAGGAATATTAATTTCTGTTTCATTCGATGTTGAAAGTTCTATTTTGGCTTTTTCAGCGCTTTCGTCTAATCTTTGCAAGGCTAGAGGATCATTAGAGATATCAATTCCAGACTCTTTTTTAAATTCTTGAATAATCCAATCCATTATTTTTTGATCAATGTCTCGGCCTCCCATGTGAGAATCTCCATCTGTGGCTTTAACTTCCACGACATTGTCGGCTACTTCCAAAACAGAAACATCGAAAGTTCCGCCCCCAAAATCAAAAACGACAATTTGTTCATCTTTTTTCTTATTAAAACCATAAGCAAGTGCGGCGGCGGTTGGTTCATTAATGATTCTTTTTACTTCCAAACCAGCAATTTTACCAGCGTCTTTGGTCGCTTGTCTCTGAGAATCATTAAAATAAGCAGGAACAGTAACGACCGCTTCAGTAATTTTTTCTCCGAGCTTAGCTTCAGCGTCAGCCTTTAATTTTTGTAAAATCATGGCCGAAATTTCTTCTGGTCGATAATTTTTATCTCCCATTTTTATTTCCACTCCTCCGTTTGAAGATTTTTCCATCACGAAAGGAATAGATTTTCGATCTTTAGTAATAGAATCATCATCAAAATTGTGGCCGATAAATCTTTTAATGCCGAAAACTGTGTTTTGGGGATTTGTCACCGCTTGTCTTTTAGCGATTTGTCCGACTAATCTCTCATTATTTTTTGCCAAAGCGACAATCGAAGGAGTGGTTCTATTTCCTTCTGAATTTTCAATGATATGTGGTTCTCCCCCCTCCACAACAGCCATAGCAGAATTTGTTGTTCCTAAATCAATTCCAATTATTTTTCCCATATTTTTGAGTGGTTAGTTTATAATTTTTTCGTTTAATT
>CAZTQC010000060.1:0-3297 GCA_964615685.1 uncultured Candidatus Saccharibacteria bacterium | reverse complement strand
GAGAATAAAAAATTTAATTTATTTTTAAAATTTTTTTATTTTTGATTTTGTTGAAAAACGGAATAATCTGTTTCTCTTTTTCCCTCCGGAATAACTTTTGAAATAATAAATTTTCCTTCAGTGTAATTTGCTTTCGTGATTTTGACGCGAATTTTTTCTCCGTTTTTTTCGACAAAGAAATAAGCTCCCGGCCAAGGATTTAAAGCCTGAACTTTTAAAAAGTTTTTTCTTGAATTTGCCGTTAAATCAATCAAACCGTCTTCTTTTTGAATCTTTTTCGTGAAAGTGGCTAAATCATGATCTTGTTCTTGAGCACTAATTTTACCGGAAAGCCAAGGCTCCATTGATTCGGCCAAAAGTTTTCCGCCAGCCTTTGCCAATTTTTCCTCCACTAAATTTTTAGTTGGCCAAGTTTCGAAATTAATTATTTCTTGATTAATAATTGGTCCATGATCCATCTTTTCATCCATTAACATAATAGTGACTCCTGTTTTTTGATTATCATCTAACATTGCTGATTCGATCGGAGACGCTCCACGATAAAGAGGTAAGAGGGAAGGATGAACATTTAAGGTTCCGAATTTCGGAATTTCTAAAATTTCTTGAGGAATAATTTTGCCATATGAAGCTAACGCGAATAAATCCCAATTTTCGGACTTTATTTTTTTTATAAAGTTTTCATCTAATTTTTCAGGTTGCAGAAAATCAATTTTTTCTGCTTCTGCCCATTTTTTAACCAAAGGAGATTGCATTTTTTGACCTCGACCAGCCGGCCTATCCGGGGAAGTGATAATTAAAGTTGGTTTTAAAGATTTTTTCTTCAACTCCTCTAGAACCAGAACACTAAAATTATCAGTGCCCCAAAAAACAAATTTAATTTTGAAATTATTTTTTTCCATCTTCAATTTCTTGATAAGGCATTTCCCAAGTTTCGACTGACTTGTCGGTAAAGAGCACTCCCTCAAAATGATCAGTTTCATGTTGGAAAATTTGAGCTAAAAGTCCGGAACCGGTCATAGTGAATTTCTCTCCTTTTTCATTATAAGCCTCAATCGTGGCTCGACTAGCTCTTCGAACTAAGCCGTAAAGAGGGCGAACAGAAAGACAACCTTCTTCCATTTTCTTTCTATCTCTAGAAATTTTAGTAATTTTAGAATTAATAAAAACCGTTTCTGGTGAATCTGGATAATTTATAATTTTAAAAATTTCTGGATTAATAATAAAAATCTTTTTAGATACTCCAATTTGGGGGGCCGCTAAAGCTGCTCCATCCGATTGAGTCGCCAAGGCTTTTTTCATTTCTTCAATCAAATTTTGAATTTCAGGTTGAGTTATTTCAGAAATCGGAACTTCCTTCGAATTTTGACGTAAGATTTTATTTTCTTTTTGAATAATTTTTTTAGGCATTTTTTAGCTCAGATTTCTGTTATTGTGCCAAAGAAAACAATAAAAAACAAGGCTTAAATAATATTTTGAGAATCAACTTCAATTTTGAATTGGGGTGGTAATTTTCTCAATTTACTCGCCAATTGTTCATTTGGCCAATTCTTTTTAGAAATTTTAATTATACCATTCATGATATATTTTCCTTTAATCCTTTCAATTCTTGCTGGATAATAATCCAATTCGTTCGGTGAAAAATATTGCTGAAGAGCTTCGAAATCTTGAGTTAATTTATTTTGATTATCTGAAGCAGTACTTATTTTTATTATGATAGAGAAGGGGGGATAATTTAATTTTTTTCTTTCAATAAATTCTTCTCTGTAAAAATTAGACAAATTTCCTCGAATTGCTGCGTTAAAAATAGAATTCTGCGGAATTCGAGTTTGAATGATAAATTTTTGCGAAGAAATGTCTCTGGCGTGTAATAAAATATTCAAAATGCGCTCCTTGATTTGAAAGTCTGGAATTGAAAACATAGAATCAATTGAAAGAATAAAAACTTGCTCAATACTTTCGCGCAAATATAATAAAACCATTTCCGTGCCAATTAACACTCCACCGGGATTTTCTAAAAACTTTTTAATCAAAAGACGAGCGGCATTCGGCGTTTTGGCTGTATTCTTGTCTAAAACAAAAATATTTTCTGCCCCAACAAATTCAGCCACTTTTTCTTGAACTTTTTCTGTACCAATTCCTAATTCCACCAATTTCCAACTCCCACATTTTTTACATGTTTCTCCAGCTGATCGAATTTTTCCGCAAGCGTGACATTTAAAAAAGTTTTCTTTTTCGGTTGCATTTTTTCCATAAAGCACAACTGGAGCACTGCAATCTTCACAAGTGACAATTTCGCCACAATCCCCACAAATAATTAAAGGAGCCAACCCTTTTTTGGAAACAAATAAAAAACTTCGTTCATTTTTTTGATGAGCTTTCAAAATCATTTCTTTAATTTGCTCAGAAATTATTAAATAATCTTTTGAAGTTGTCGGATTTTTTTCAACATTATTTACATCAATTATTTCTCCATGACTGGTCGATAGACTTCGAAATTTAATTGGAGTGTACTCAACAAATTCTCCCAAATCATATCTCCAAAGAGTTTCCGACCTTAATAAAGTATCTCCTAAAATTAAAGAAATTTGTTTTTCTTTGGCTAAGGTCTCAGCAAAAAATCTTAAATCAAAAAAGGGTCGAGACATTGTTTTGTAAGCATTTGAATTTTCTCTTTCAATGATAATGGCTCCTAAATTATTAATCGGCAAACTTAAGAATTGTCCTGAGGCAATAATTAAACAATTTTTTTCACTTTTTAAAACCTCCTCCCATTTTTCTCGAATTTGTTTTTTAGTCATTTGATTATTAAAAACAAAAGAGTTTATTTCAATTCCTTTCGTCAGATATTTTTCAGCATAAAAAGTATCTTCATTTGTCGGAACACAAAAAAAGACTGAATGGTTTTTGGCAAATTGTGATCGAATCAAACTTTTATAATCAGAATATCTTTCTGAGTCGGTTGATTGCAAAATATATTTTCGAGCCATTTTTTCCTGAACTTTTTTTGAAATTCGATCTTCTTTTTTTTCTTGATATTGAAATTTACTAAAATTTTCTAAAATATCTTTGGGAATTAAGCTAGAAATAATAGATCCTGGTGAAGAAATAAAAAAATCTGCTGTTTTTCGGGCCGCCGAAATAAATTCTTTTGTTAAAAGGGGCTTTCGAGAAACACTTTTTATTTTTTTTATTTCATAATTTGCATTTTTTATTTCTTGTTTAGAATCTTTAACATTTTCGCTGGCAATAACTAAACCTTTAATATTTTTTTTTCGCAAAGGAATAGAAACAATTAAG
>CAZTQC010000059.1:0-3342 GCA_964615685.1 uncultured Candidatus Saccharibacteria bacterium | reverse complement strand
AATCAAAAAGTTCTAAAATTTGACCCCAGTTTGTCTCTAATAAATATGCTATAATTCATTAAATAATGACCCAAAAAGAAGCTCTTCAAATATTAAAGACGGGTAAAAATGTTTTTCTAACTGGCGCAGCGGGTTCAGGAAAAACCTTTGTTTTAAGTGAATATATTGATTTTTTGAAAGAACACAACATTGAAACGGCCGTCACAGCTTCCACCGGTATTGCGGCTACACATTTAAAAGGGGTAACAATTCACTCTTGGTCCGGTATTGGTATTCGAGATAATTTAACAGATTACGATTTAGACTATTTGGAACAAAAAGCCTACTTATGGAAACGATTTGAAAAAACAAAAGTTTTGATTATTGATGAAATTTCGATGTTAAGTGCTCCTACTTTAGATTCAGTAGATCGAGTCGCCAAAGCTTTCAAAAGAAATGATTTACCTTTCGGTGGCCTGCAAGTTATCTTTTCGGGAGATTTTTTTCAACTGCCCCCGATTGAAAGGAAATCTTTTTTTCAACCGGAAAGAGATCTTTTTTCCGAATCCGAATCTGAAGTTGAACCCTCCGGAATTCCCTTTGCTTTTAAATCTAGAGCTTGGTATGAGGCGGATTTAAACGTTTGTTATCTGTCCGAACAATTTCGACAAGAGGACGACTCTTTGGTTAATTTACTATCAGAAATTCGAGATGGAAATTTTTCAGAAAAATCTTTTGAAATGCTTCAGAAAAGAATTCTCCCTAAGAATTCCGAAGACGTGCCGGAACTTTATACTCATAATTTAAATGTTGATATTTTTAATTCTAAAAAACTCCAGGAAATTGATGCCCCAGAAAAAGTTTTTGAAATGGAAACCAAAGGTCGAGCTAATTTAGTTGAAAATTTAAAAAGAAGTTGCCTCGTTCCAGAAAAACTTATTCTCAAAGAAGGAGCTTTGGTGATGTTTGTTAAAAATAATCCTCTCGAAGGTTATGTTAACGGAACGGTTGGAGAAATTATTGGTTTTGAGGGAAAGTATCCTATGGTTCAAACTAAAGATGGGCAGAAATTTTTAGCCGAACCGCAAAGATGGGCTATTGAAGAAAACGAGAAAACTTTAGCGGAAATCTTCCAAATTCCTCTTAAATTAGCTTGGGCAGTCACTATTCATAAAAGTCAGGGAATGACCCTAAATGAAGCTGTTATCGACCTCTCAAAGTCATTTGTGGAGGGGCAAGGCTATGTCGCTCTTTCTCGAATTAAGACTTTGAATGGCTTATTTTTAAAAGGTTTAAACAGAATGGCTACCGAAGTTCACGGAGAAGTAAAAGAAATTGATAAGAAATTTAGAGAAATTTCCCAAACTCTTTTTGAAGAAATTTCAGAAATCGAAGAAGCTAAATTAATTGAAAAACAAAAAGCCTTTATCGAAAAATTTCAAAATCAAAAGAAGAAGAAAAAATAATCTTTTCTACTGTTGATAATATTTCAACAAAGCCGTCACTCCCGCTAAATTTTTCTCCCATTCCAGAGTTTGGTAACTTTGGAGTTCAACCGTGATAGCAGGGATACCAATCGAAGCCAACCATCCCTCGGCATCACCCGTAATTGTATAAGCGTCGAAAGTTTCCACCGGTCGATATCCAGAAGCTCCAGCGTAGGCTTTCATAATACCTAAAGTTTCCGGCAAAATCCCTTCCAAACATTCCGAAGCGTAAACAGCATTCGCTTGGCTATGCCAAAAAATAGCCGCCACGAAATTATGCTTTTCAATAAAATTTTTCAAAGCCAAACTTTCCGGTTCAGAAAAAGCTTTATTCCCAGCACTAACTTTTTGATTTTTCCAAGTACTTTCTGGTTGCCATCGACAATCAAAATTTCGATTCAAATCAACTCCATTAGCGTTAAATCGGCCCAAACCAGTTTCTCGATTTTCGTTTATTAAATCATCAATCCCAAAAGGCCCAGCCTTTCCTGTGACTTGAAAAAGTCCGTCTGGATTAGCAGAAGGAATAATCGTCAAAGAAAAATCGGCCGGCACATTTTCTGGAAATTTCGTAAAATAATTTATAAACTCATAAGCTAAAAGCGTCGAATTCCATTCGTATCCACCATGAATTCCACCAACAAATAGAAGCTCTTTTGGACCAGTCCCAAAAGTGTAAGCTTCAATTGGTAAATTATTAACCGAAAATCCTAAAATCTCTTTTTGGGGATCCGGTTCGTCTTCAACTATTGGCTCAGGCCAATTCTCAATCACCTCTTCTTTCGAGAAAAGGAAGAGCCCGCTCAGTAAAAGTAAAAATAAAATTAGAAAACCAAATAATAAAATCTTTTTATTAAGAGAAAAGAAAACCATTATTCTGCGTAATGTTCTAAGACCGCTTTCACTCCGGCTAAGTTTTTACTCCATTCTAAATCTTCATGATTAGTCAACAAAACACTAATCGCTGGAATTTTATTTTTAGCTAACCAATTAACAGCATCTCCGGTAATTTCATAAAAATCGTATTCTTCATGTCCAGAATAACCAGAAGCTTCAGCAAAAACTTTGGTTAAAGAACGAGTTTCAGTTGAAACTCCATTTTCACAACTAGAAGCATAAACGCCACCAGCCGCACTATACCAAACAACTACTCCAACAGGATTTAGAGTGGCAACAAAGTCTTGTAAAGCTCTAGCTTCTGGTTCAGAGAAAACCTCGTCTCCGGCGCTAACTTTTTGACTTTGCCAAGTGCTTTCTGGTTGCCATAAACAATCGAAATTTCGATTTAAGTCAACTCCATTAGCGTTAAAACGACCACTCACCTGTTTGTTTGATGAAACATCTGAAGCCTGAAAACGACCCGCAGTTCCTACCGTTTCTTCTAGACCATCAGGATTCAAGACCGGGATAACAGTTATTCGAAGATTCTCCGGAATAATGTCTGGATTTTCAACCAGATAATCCATCAATTCATAGGCTAAAAGAACAGTATTCCACTCATAACCACCGTGAATTCCTGCCAACAAAAGTAAATTTTTCTCTCCTTTTCCGTAATGATAGGCAAGGATTTCGTTGTCTTCAACAGAATGACCAATAACTGTTTGAGTTGAATTTTCTCTCTTTTCTTCTTCTTCTAAATTTTCGACAGGAATATTCTCATCCAATTCTTCTGAATTTATTAAAGAATTTCCATTCACAACTTCGGTCGAATTTCTTTTTGAATTTTCAAAAAAAGAATATATCCCTAGGAAACCTAATAAAATTAATAAAACAACAATGATTGCTTTTTTCATAATATTTACATTATACGGCAAAAAAACAAAAAATCCACAGTTTAGATTTTAGAGAATTTTGGGAGAAGAGAGTGAGACCAGAC
>CAZTQC010000058.1:0-3342 GCA_964615685.1 uncultured Candidatus Saccharibacteria bacterium | reverse complement strand
ATTTTGTTAGTGGGAATGTCAAACTCCCTGCAGATAATGCTAGTTTGGTGTTAGGGGCGGGGGATGATGCCTTTATCTATTTTGATGGCACTGATTTAGTGGCCAGTTCTACTGGTCAATACAATTTCACCAATTTGGGCACTGGAGATGTTCAATCTACGGCTGGTATTTTGTCAGTTTCTTCTGATGAAAGATTGAAAAATATTTCCGGAGAATTTGAACGAGGTTTGAATGACTTATTGAATTTGAGTCCGATTTTGTACACTTGGAAAAATGAAAAACAAAATATTGGTAAAGATTACGCTGGATTTACCGCTCAAAATGTTCGCGAAACTATTCCGGAAGCCGTCTTTGATAATCCAGACGGATTCCTTTCTATTTCCGAAAGACCAATTTTGGCCGCTTCGGTTAACGCCATTAAGGAGCTTAATTTAATTACTCAAGGCAACGCCAGCTCGACGGCTCTAGTCAACGCCAGTTTGACGGCCACTCGAGCGACCGTTGAAAGTAACGCCGCTAACATTAAATCTTTGCAAGATTTAATTAGTGGAGGGGAAGTTAGCACTTCAACTCAATCTATTTTTGAAACTTTCGAAGCTCGTTTGCACGAATTGTCTTTGGTCACAGAAGAAAATTCTGGTTTGGTCGCTAACATTTCAAGTAGTTTGACGGAATTACAAACCAAAGTCGAAAGTTTCGGAGCCACAGTCATTAATGGAGTCGTTCATTTTGCGGAAGTGGCGGTTAGCAAAATAACCGTTGGTCGTATTGTCATTAACAACGAGGCTCATCCAGAACAAACTGGTTTGGTGATTTACGATCGACAAACCGGCGAACCAATGTGTGTTTACTTTGATAATGGGGAAATGAAATATCAAAAAGGCGATTGTGAAAATTCGGATAATTCTCAAGATTCGATTATTAACACTTTCAACACCACTTCGGAAATTTCGGAAGCTGAAAAAGCTTCGGAAACCGCCCCAGAAACCGCTTCAGAAGAAACCGCGAATGAAAGTGATGGTGAAAGTGAAGGCGAGAGCGAACCATCTTCTGATTTAACTTTGCCAACCGAAACAGAGGAAACAGTTACTTCGACTGCAACAATCCCGCCAGAAACGAGTGGCACTTCTACTCCGAATTCAGAAATCGAGCCGGAAGAAGTTTCAAGTCCAACTTCTCCTTCTACTCCGACTCCGACCGCCCCAGAGACAACCTCGGAACCTGAACCAGAGCCAGAGCTTGAATCTGAGCCGGAAATTCAGCCTGAGCCGGAACCTGAACCAGAACCAGTTTCCGAACCGGAACCGGAACCCGCTCCGGTTGCTCCTCCAATTTCATTTTCTACGGATTGATTTTCTCGGAGGAACTTCTTTTTCTTGATTCATTTTGAACAAAAATGATATAATGTTTGAATCTTATTAAATTAAATTAAATTAAAAATATGTCTATTTTATATTTCATTTTATTGGTAATTGTAGCAATCACAGCTTGGGCCGTGGTTTCTTACAATGGTTTTATTCGTCGGCGTAATCAAAAAGACGAATCTTGGGCTGACATTGATGTTCAGTTAAAAAGACGTTACGACTTAATTCCTAATTTGATTAATACTGTTAAGGGTTATGCGGATCACGAAAGTCAAACTTTCACTCAAGTGACCGAAGCGAGAACTCGAGCTATGGGAGCCCAGACTATGGCAGAACGGACTGAGGCGGAAAATACTTTGACCAACACTTTGAAATCTCTTTTTGCCATTTCTGAAAATTATCCAGAATTAAAGGCCAATGAAAATTTTGCTGAATTACAAAGAGAATTGGCTGATACTGAGAATAAAATTCAAGCGGCTCGTCGATTTTACAACACCAATGTTCGAGATTGGAACACCGGAGTCGATTCTTTTCCAGGTAATTTGATTGCGGGAGCTTTTAAATTTAAAGGAGCGAATTTCTTTGAATTAGACGAAAGTGAAGCCGAGGCTCGACAACCGGTAGAAGTTAAATTTTAAGGAACTCGATTAAATGAATCTTTATAAAAATTCAAGTTCAAATATCAAAAAGACTTGGTTCTTGATGGCTAGTTTTTTTGTTCTAATTATTCTTTTGGGTTGGTTTTTGAGTCATTATTTTCAAAATCCAGCGATTCTTTACATTGCTCTTTTCTTTAGTTTGGGAATGAATTTTTTCAGCTATTGGTCTTCTGATAAAATTGTGTTAAAAATGGCTGGGGCTCGAGAAGCTCATCGTCAAGAATATTTTGATTTGTACACCACTGTGGAAAATTTGGCGATCACCGCCGGTCTACCGATGCCGAAAGTTTATTTAATTGAAGACCCAGCTCCGAATGCTTTTGCGACTGGCCGGAATAAAGAGCATGCGGTGATTGCCGTCACGACTGGGCTTTTGCAAATTTTGGAAAAGCCAGAGCTGGAAGGAGTGATTGCTCACGAGTTGGCCCATATCGGTAACCGAGATATTTTGTTGCAGACTATTGTGGTAACCTTGGTGGGTTTGGTGACTTTGTTGGCCGATTTTTTTCTTCGGTCTTCTTTTTGGGGGGGAAGAAACAGTCGGGAAGATTCATCTAATGGTTACCTAATGATTTTGGGTGTGATTTTAATTCTTCTTTCGCCGATTATTGCTTCTTTGATTCAATTAGCCATTTCTCGCAAGAGGGAATTTCTCGCTGATTCGACCGGAGCTTTGTTGACTCGTTATCCTGAGGGTTTAGCTTCGGCTTTGGAAAAGATTTCGCAATTTGATGGGGAACTAAAACGAGCTAATTCTGCCACTGCTCATTTATACATTTCTAGCCCTTTTTCAAAAAAGAAAAGTAATTTTTGGCAGAAAATGTTTTTGACTCATCCACCAGCCGAAGAGAGAATCCGACTTTTAAGAGAAAGTTAAAATTCAAGAGCCGATTTTTTCTTCATCAAGATTAAAGAAAGAATTTGCCAAACTGGAGAGTTCGCATAGCGGTTTATTGCGCACGCTTGGAAAGCGTGTAAGGTCG
This sequence comes from uncultured Candidatus Saccharibacteria bacterium, assembly GCA_964615685.1. GTDB lineage: Bacteria > Patescibacteriota > Minisyncoccia > Phycocordibacterales > JAACPR01 > CAZTQC01. The sequence continues at coordinate 336 of CAZTQC010000058.1, read as the reverse complement.
CAAGGCCTTCAAGGGTTCAAATCCCTTACTCTCCGCCAAAATAATGAGCCCGACACGTTAGTGTTGGGTGATTATATTTTGACGAGAGAGGAGGGGATTTGAAGGGCGGAGATTAAAAGTTTGGAGCGAAGCGAAAACTTTTAATCGAGCCGGGGTCGCGAGCACTAAGTATAATTCGAGCGTAGCGAAGGATTATACTTAGTGACTTGTGACCGAATCCCTTACTCTCCGCCAAAATAATTCCCAATTAAACAACCATAAATTAGATAGTGAATATGATGGATTTTATAGTATAAATATTTCAGGCAACATTCGGGCAATTTATGAGAATTTGGA
>CAZTQC010000057.1:0-3422 GCA_964615685.1 uncultured Candidatus Saccharibacteria bacterium | reverse complement strand
TGATTGACTTACCTCTTGAATAGGTTGTTTGAGTGATTCTTTTTTGGTTGTAAGAAAAATGAAAAAACTAGTTAAAATAATACTCCAAAGGATAACCCCGAAAGTGAAATCTTGAGCGATTGGGTTATCAATTAAAGTGATCAAAGCGGCCCCAACCAAACCCTTAGGTAGAAGTCTCTGTAAAATCTTAAGATCAAATAAATTAGTATCCCGGGCAACAAAAAGACGAACAATAATAATTCTTGCTCCAAAAAGGAAAAGCGTGGCCAATAAGGCCCATAAAATTATCTGGAAATCGTCCAAACTAATTGAGAGACCGATATAAACAAAAAAATAAGTTTTCAAAAGAAACACAAACCCTCGAAAAGTTCTCTTTTCCCACTTTGTTAGAAAAAATTCTTGAAAACCCGGTAGTCTCGGAAATCTTTTTTTAATATACTGCAAATTACCAAGGGTAATTCCAAAAGCCAAAGCAGCAAAAATACCACTAGCCCCGAGTAATTCTGTCACACTGTAAACTATCATAACCAAAGCTGGAGTCATAAAAACATTATTTTGGATATATCTCACAAAAAAAATGATTTGAGACCAAATAATAGCTACGATTGAGCCAATCAGAAAAGCGACAAGAATATCAGAACTAATTTCTGTCCAAAATGATTTCAGACTGATAAAACCGTTCTGATTAAAATCGATAATGGCAAAGATATTCCAGCGGAGACTCCCCCGAGTAAAATTCCAATCAAAATGGATTCGATTAAAGTAAAAGAAAAAATAAAAATACCAAAAAAACCGATAATTAGAATGGTCAGCAAAAGCGTCAGTAACATAAAAATCAAAGCCCTTGGAGCGCTCCGAAAAAGATCTTTAATTTTAATATCTAATCCAGATTCAAAAAGGATCACCAAAAGAGTCAGTAAAACAAACGTTTCCCCGACAAGACCTAAATGACTAATATCAACCAATTTTGTAATCGGACCTAAAATAACACCGATGATAACCAGAAAAAGGACGTCCGGAATATTAAACTTTTCAAAGATAGAAGAGAAGAGATGTGAGAGAAAAACAAGTAGTCCGATGCCGAGTAAAATAAGAGTAACATTTATAAATCAGAATTCTAACAAAATATTTTGCATTAAGAAACTAAATTTTAAATTCAAACTATTTTTCTCAAGACTTAGAATTATTTAATTAATCCAAGATTTATCAATAAGGCGACTATTTTATAAACATCTGAATCTTTTCCAAGAATGTCGGCTATTAAATTTAGCATCTGTGACTTTGATAAATCTTTATTGTCTTCAACAATAACTTTATCATTTACAAAATCTTTTTCATCTGTTTTAGAGCTAACAAAAATTTCAAAATTTTTGTGTTCACTTTTAATAATTTTTCCATCTTTAAAGGCATTAACTCCAAGTCTAAATGCTGAATTTAAGCTACCTGTCGGATAAAAATCATCAGCTTCTATTCTACCTTTTCCTGACGGATAAATTTTTTCACCTTCTACACAAAGATCTGGTCGAGCTTTTCCTCCAAGATTAATTCCATCTTTACAACTTGCCCCGATAATATAATAATCAGCTCCAATATCATAAAATTTAATAACCATTTCATCCCCGAATTCTAATCTTTCTGAATTAATAGATATTTTTAAATCTTTATTATTGTATCCTTCTCCTCCTTTAAAAGAATAGGTGGCGTAATTATGTTGAACATCCCTAAAATAAACCTCAGAAAAATCAAGGGAGAGTTTATATTCAACTCCATCTTCTAAATTCGTTGCCACTTTGTGTTGCCAATATCCATTATCATCAGGAACAATTGCCCCACTTCCGTATTCCTTATCTCCAGAGGGACCGGAGATAACAAAACCAACTCTCGATTTTGGACTAGTAACATAACCTTCAACTTGTGGATTATTTGAAGTTGAAATTGTTGTGACTTTCGCTGTAGCCGCTTCTGCGGTAAGGGTCATCGTAAGTAAAAGGAAAATCGGAAAAACAATATATTTGAAAGATTTCATGTTTATTTATTTTTATTAATTTGTATGTTGAAATTTTACTCCTCTCATTAAAAAAGTAAAATTACTAATACATTAACCCTTTTAAACACCGGCAAATATTAAAAAAGCGCCGTACCGATAAGGTCGTGCGCTTTGGTTGACTCAATTAAAGTAGTGAATTTTTTCTCCAGTCACATCCTCGATTAACCGAGCGACAACTGAAAAGTTGGGGCTTTCCCTCGCGATGTTGCTCATACGAGCAACCACTGCGGCCTGAAGTTTCTTAATCAATACCCCTCTCCCAACAGGAAAAAAGGAACTGATAACATCAAAGGTTTGCCACATCACTATGGCTTCCCCCAAAGTCATCTCACTAATTTTCAGAAAGAGTCTTTCCATTAATTGGACGATTTCCAAAGACTCTTGTACAACATCCGAAACTTCGATTGAGAGCATTTTTTGATCAACAGAAGTACTCACAGCTATCCTCCTTTTAAACTTTTAAAGAACTACTCTTTGTTAATTTGAGTAGTTTTCACCATCTCAAATTATGCTTTAATAATAGCATATCCCAACATTCTTGTCAATAGAGGCGACGGTACATTCAACCTGTTGGTGCAACACTTACAAAAGCACTTATAGCAACTTGTAAAATCAGCCCAGAACTAGACGGGGTTTTAGAAGTGAAATTCGGAGATCCTGTTAAAAACGAACAAATCGTCAAGCGTGCGAGAGTGCAGCTTGACGATTTGATTGAAAAAGGGCGAAGGAGGATAAGAATTTAGTAATACCTTAAATCCTAAATTTTAAATCTTTCTCAACACAGCTTGTGCAGCAGCTAGTCGAGCAATTGGCACTCTAAAAGGTGAGCAAGAAACATAATTGAATCCTTTTTGATGACAAAATTCAACTGAACTTGGTTCCCCACCATGTTCTCCACAAATACCAATTTTCAAATCTTTCTTTACACTCCTTCCCTTTTCGACACCCATTTCAATCAGTTGACCGATTCCTTCTTGATCCAAAATTTGAAATGGATCTGCGTGAAATATATCTTGAGTTACATATTCATTCAAGAATTTTCCGGCATCATCTCGTGATAATCCTCCACCCATTTGAGTTAAATCATTTGTTCCGAATGAAAAAAATTCGGCACCAGCTTCTACTAACTTGTCGGCGATTAAAGCTGCTCGCGGAACTTCGATCATTGTTCCAATTTTATAATCAATTTTTACTTTCGCTTTTTTTAGTTGTTCTTTAACGACAGTTTCAATTCTATCTTTTAGTAAAGTAAATTCTTTAGTAGTTCCGACCAATGGAATCATAATTTCTGGTTTAACTACAATTTTCTTTTTCTTTGTCTCAATAGCGGCATCAATTATCGCCATGGCTTGCATTTCGTAAATTTCAGGATAAG
>CAZTQC010000056.1:0-3479 GCA_964615685.1 uncultured Candidatus Saccharibacteria bacterium | reverse complement strand
AAATATAGAAAAAATATGTCACGAGATTATCCACTAGAGAGAGTAAGGAATATAGGTATTATTGCCCATATTGATGCTGGTAAAACCACTGTTTCTGAAAGAATATTATTTTACACTGGAATATCTCACAAACTGGGTGAAGTTCATGAAGGCGAAGCCACAATGGATTGGATGGAACAAGAAAGAGAGCGAGGAATTACTATTGCCTCAGCTGCCACAACTTGTTTTTGGGTTCCAACTTATATTAAGGATAAAGCTGACGCCTCTTTAAAATATCGTTTTAATATCATTGATACGCCGGGTCACGTTGACTTTACTGCCGAAGTGGAAAGGTCTCTGAAGGTTCTTGATGGAGGTGTGGTAGTCATTGAGGGAGTTGCAGGAGTGGAACCACAATCTGAAACTGTTTGGAGACAAGCTGATAAATATAAAGTTCCAAGAATTTGTTTTATTAATAAATTAGATAGACCTGGAGCAAGCTATGAAAGATCTTATCAATCTATTTTGAATCGATTAACTAAAAAAGCAGTTAGAGCTCAACTACCTATTGGAGAAGAAAGCGCTTTAAGTGGGGTGATTGACTTATTATCTCAAAAAGCTTTTAAATTTGAAGGCAATATGGGTAATGAAGTCATCGAAATTGATGTCCCTGAAGACAAAAAAGAAGAGGTCAATAAATATCATGCTGAATTGGTCGAGAGAATTGCTGAACATGACGATTCATTAACTGAAAAATTTTTAGAAGGAAAAGAAATTTCTGTTGAAGAATTAAAATCAGCCTTAAGAAAAGCCGTAATTGAAAATAAAATAGTCCCTGTTTTTACCGGCTCAGCTTTGAAAAATACTGGTGTTCAATTAGTTCTTGATGCAGTCGCTGATTATTTACCAAGTCCCAAAGATATTCCTGCCATTACCGGAATTGATCCAAAAACAGGAGAAGAAATAGCGAGAGAATCATCTGACGAGGCTCCTTTTTCGGCCTTAGCTTTTAAATTACAATCGGATCCTTTTGTTGGTCAATTAACTTATTTCCGAGTTTATTCCGGAGTGGTTTCTTCTGGAACTTATGTTTATAACGCTACTACTGGTAAAAAAGAAAGACTTGGACGAATTTTAAGAATGCACGCTAACGATCGAGAAGAAGTTGAAACGGTTTACGCTGGAGAAATTGCCGCCGCAGTTGGTTTGAAAGAGACCAAAACTTCCGACACTTTATGTGATGAAAAACACCCAATTGAATTACATCGAATCGTTTTTGCCGAACCAGTGATCTCAATGAGAATTGAACCAAAAACCAAAGCTGATCAGGAAAGAATGGGAATTGCTTTGCGAAGACTTTCTGAAGAGGATCCAACTTTCCGAGTAAACACCGACGATGAAACTTTAGAAACTGTGATTTCTGGAATGGGTGAACTTCATTTAGAAATTTTGGTTGACCGAATGAAAAGAGAATTTAATGTTGAAGCTAATGTTGGTAGACCGCAAGTTGCTTATCGGGAAACAATTACTGGTACCGCCGAAGCTGAAAATAAATATGTTAAACAATCTGGAGGTAAAGGACAATATGGTCATGTAAAAATTCGAATTAAACCTCTTGATCAAAATGTGGACTTAGAAAATCTACCTAAAAATGTTAAAAGAGATGGCGGATTTGAATTTGTGAACTCTATCAAAGGAGGAACTATTCCTGCTGAATTTATTCCTGCAGTAGAAAAAGGTCTAAAAGAAGCACTAACTCGAGGTATTGTTGCTGGTTATAAATTAACCGATATTTCCGTTGAATTATATGACGGTTCTTATCACGATGTTGACTCTTCCGAAATTGCTTTCAAATTGGCTGCTTCAATGGCTTTTCAAGAAGCCGCTCGATCAGCTAAACCCGTCTTATTGGAGCCTATTATGAAAGTGGAAATCACTTCACCTGAGAAATTCACCGGTGATATTACTGGAAATTTAAGTTCTAAAAGAGGGCAAGTCGAAGGAATGGACGATGTTGGAAACGGAATCACCGCTATTCATGCTAAAGTTCCTCTTTCTGAGATGTTTGGTTACACAACTTCTTTACGTTCAATGACCGAAGGACGAGCTCAGGCCGTCATGGAATTTGATCACTACGCGATTGTACCTGTCAATGTCGCTGAAGAAATAAAATCAGGAAAGGCGTAATTTCATTTTGAGTTTAATAACTTGTTAAACTCGAAAATAAGAATGATATAATATCTGAGTTATAAGACTCGGATATTATTATTTTGCTTTGGCAAGTTTTTTTAAAAAAAGATATGAATAAAATAGATGAATTAGAAAAATTGGCCGAACAGGCCGATCGGTCTGTTAAGCCAAAATTTGATTTTGATCAAGAAAAAGTCAAAAACATTCTTCAAGTTGCAGGGTCAATACTTTTAGTTGGAATTTTTATCGTTGGAATTGTTTTTTTGTGGTTAAAATTTGGTAATAATGATAGGAAATATGATGAGACTATTACTGAATCGGGAATTAAATTTGACGAGGGGGACTTGGATGGTTCTATTACCGATTTAGAAAAATTTTCAGAAAAAAGATTATCTGATGAGGCTCGATTTGGTACTTTGTTATCTCTGGCTTCAGCTTATTCTCAAAAAGGAAGTTTAACTTTCCGAGAGGTTGAATACGCTCAAAAATCTATCGATGTTATTAATCAGGCTTTAGAAATTAACACTGATAATACTTCAGGAAAATCAGAAGCGTATAGAAATTTGGGCTACGCCTATGAAATTATGGAGGATTATGATAATTCCATCGCAAATTACGAAAAGGCGATCGAAATAAATCCTCAAAACGCGGCCGCTTTGACCGGCTTAGGACACGCTTATAATTTATTAGGTCAGTATGACTTAGCTAAAACTAATTACGAAAAAGCTTTAGAAATAGATCCCTTTTTAGATTACGCTTTATATAATGTCGCCAGAATCTTATATATTAACGGGGAAAGAGAATTGGCCGAAGAAAAATTAAATTTATTAGTTGAATCTTCTACTAATAAAAGGTTTCTTGCCGAATCTTTTTTGTTACTAGGACTGATTAAAACAGCGGACAATAATTTTGAAGAAGGTCTTCCTCTTATTGAAAAATCTATAGAAAATGATCCAAATTTTGCTAATGCGTATGTTGTTTTAGCAGAACAAAAAATATCTTCAATCTCACCTACTTTTACTGATTTTAATATTTTCTTTGAAAAAAAAGACCAAATTTATTCTGAAGCAGAAATTTTAGTTAATAAGGCCATTGAAATTAATCCAAATTTATCGTATGCATTCCTAATAAAATCAAGGGTTTTAAGTTTATTAAAACAACATGAGGAAGCTTTAGAATCTTTAAAAAAGGGTCTAGAGGTTTTGCCCGATGACATAACCTTGAACGTGATTGAAAAAGAAGCTATACAAAAAGAATTAGAAGAAGAGATCAAATCAAACAATGATTTTTTAGTTCAATTTAATTAAAAT
>CAZTQC010000055.1:0-3481 GCA_964615685.1 uncultured Candidatus Saccharibacteria bacterium | reverse complement strand
ACAAGAAGCAATAGATTATATAAAAAATAAACCAAGAAAATACACCATAAAAAGAGAAGGCACAAATTCAAAATTCATAACTTTTGTTGGAGAAAATCCGACAGGAGAAGATGTTATTGAAATATTAAAAAATTACTACAACGATCCAATCTTAAAAAAACAACCTTTCTCAATTCAAGAAAAAGTTGATGGAATAGAAATTGGTGTGGCAAGATATTTTAATGGTCAAGACTGGATAGGCCCAATTGAAATGAATGTTGAACACCCATATTTATTTGCTGGAGATATTGGGCCCTTAACAGATGAGATGGGAACTGTTGCCTGGTACACCGAAAAAGAAACAAAATTATATAAAGAAACATTAAAAAAATTAGAGCCCTTTTTGAGAAAAATAAACTATAAAGGAGATATGGGGATTAACACCATTATTAATAAAAACGGCTGTTATGCTTTAGAAACAACTCCGCGACTCGGCTCCCCTATCACCCACCTCCAAACAACTATTCAACAATCAGATTGGGCTTTGTTTTTAAAAGCGATTGCCGATGGAGAAGATTTTAAAATGAAATATAAAAAAGGTTACGGAGTAGTGATTTCTCTTTCCGTTCCTCCCTTTCCTTTTCAAAAACATTTTCAAACGGATGTTTGCAATGGATTAACAATTGACACCTCAGAATTAACTCAGGAAGATTGGAAAAATGTTCATTTAGATGAAGTGATTTTTGATAAAGAAACTCAAACTTATAAAGTTTCTTCTCAAACAGATGGTTTTATTATGTACGTCACCGGCTTTGATAAATGGTCAGTTAAAAAAGCCAAAGAGAAGGCTTTGGCTGTGGCTAAAAAAATTCATCTGCCAAAAATGTTTTATCGAATAGATATTGGTGATAAGTTTGCTAAGCAAAATCGAAAAACTTTAAAAAAATGGGGTTGGATTTAGTTTTGATAAAAAATTTGACCAGAATAAGTATATATGTTACTATAATGAAAAGCTTTTGATACTCGTGTGGGGCTCTTGGGCTACGAAAATTAAATTCTCTAAATTTTCTTTATTATCACCGACACAAAAATTGAAACGAATTCGTTTCAAATAATTATCTTCAATGAATACAAGAACAAATAATCGGAGTTTTCGAAACTCCGACTCCAGAAAGACCAAACCTTTTTCCAAAAGAAAACAAAGCAACTCCAGACAGAATAATCGAGGACGAAAAATCCCCTCTTTTAATCCTTCTCAATTCATCAACAAAAATCCAGTCGAAGTGATCGATGAGATTTTTGTTCCTAAAAATAGTTTTGAAACTTTCGGGCTAAATTCAAAATTAGTGAACACTTTATATTCTCTAAATTTGAAAATTCCTACTCCAATTCAAGATAAAATTATTCCGGAAGTTCTCCAAAAACGAGATGTGATTGGTTTAGCAGAAACGGGAACAGGAAAAACGGCCGCTTTCTTATTACCTTTAATTGAAAACACTTTAAAAGAAACGGGCCGACAAACTTTAATCCTCGCTCCCACTCGAGAATTAGCCTTACAAATTAATGAGGAGTTCAAAAAGTTGGCTCGTGGTTTTAAATTATTTTCCGTCATTTGTGTGGGGGGAATTAATATTCATCCTCAAATAAAATCTTTGACTCGGCAAAATCATTTTATTATCGGAACTCCCGGAAGAGTGCTTGATCTTATTCAAAGAAAAAATTTAAACGCCTTAAAAGTCACCACGGTTGTTCTGGATGAAGCCGACCGAATGTTAGACATGGGCTTTATTCACGATATGAAATTAATTTTATCTTCCACTCCTAAAGAGAGAGAAACTTTATTTTTTTCAGCCACCATGTCCTCGGTGACAGAACAACTTGTCAAAGAATTTCTGCATAATCCTATTTCGATTTCAGTTAAGAAAAAAGATGTAACTAATAGTATTAAACAGGAAATAATTTCTTGTGATTTAAATTCGAAATTTGAAACTTTAACTAAATTGCTCGCTGACAAAGATTTTAAAAGAGTAATTGTTTTTGGTTCAATGAAACATGGTGTTGAAAAACTAACTCAACAATTATGTTCAAATAATCTCAAAGCGGAATCGATTCACGGAAACAAAAATCACAGCCAAAGACAACGCGCTTTCCAAAAATTCAAAAGCGGTGAAGCTCAAATATTAGTGGCAACTGACGTGGCTGCTCGAGGTATTCACATTGACGATGTCACTCATGTTATTAATTATGACTTACCTCAAACTTTCGATGACTATGTTCACCGAATTGGTCGAACAGGCCGAAGTACTAAATTTGGAAAAGCTATCACTTTCGTGATTAGAAAAAATCGTTAATTCTTAAAAAGAGTTATCAACGCCAATGGCTTCAGCAATATTTTTAAAACCGTCTTTCTTTAAAAGTTTGGCAAGGTCTTGATTAATTTGACTGACAACTTGAGGACCTTCAAAAATTATTCCGGTCATCATCTGAATCAAAGAAGCTCCGAGTTTGATTTTTTTATAAGCATCTTCGGCAGTGAAAACTCCACCGCAACCAATTAACAAAAATCTCGTTTTTTCTTTTTGATAAATATATTTTAATAATTGATCCGAAGAATCTTGAACGACCTTACCGCTCAATCCCCCTTTAATTTGCGAATTTTCTTCTAAAATTTTGGGGTTATTTTGAATTTTTTTAGTTAAATTAACACAAATAATGCCGTGAACTCGGTGAACTCGTAAGACTTTCAACAAATCGTCTATTTCCGAATTTTCTAAATCTGGTGGTAATTTTACAAAAATTAATTTTGAAGTGGAAACTTTATCTAAAACAGTAAAAAGTTTTTCTAAATTTTCTGGATTCACAAAAGGTTGCCCACCCAAAGTGTTGGGACAACTAACATTCACTGTAAGATAATTCGCAATTGGCTCCATAACGGTAAAAGCTTTCTGGTAATCCAAAATAGCTGAATTTACGTCTAAGTTTTCAGTATTGTTAGTCATGGCCACACTCACTCCTACCGGAATAGCAAATTTTTTATTTTTTAATTTCTGCGAAATTATTTCACAACCATCATTCTTCAAACCATAATGCACCGCCAGACTTTGAGATTTCTTTAAGCGCCAAAGTCTCGGCTTGGAATTTCCCTCACAAAAGTTACCGGTAATTGAACCGATTTCGACAAAGCCTAAACCAATCGTTGGTAAAATATTGGTTAGTTCCCCATTTTTATCAAAGCCGGCCGACAAGCCAATTGGATTTTTAAAAGAAAGTCCATCGATTTTTTGTTCTAAAAGAGGATTTTTATAATCAAAAAAAAGTTGAATTAATTTTCGCGCTAAAAAAAATCGGCCAATTTGTCGGCAAAAATTAACGGTTCGATCGTGAGTTTTCTCCGGATCAATTTTAAAAAAAATAGGCCGAAAAAACCTTTTATAAAAAAAATGAGTGGTAGCGTTTCGAGAACGAATTAAACCTTCCTTCATAATTTTAATTTTACCTTATT
>CAZTQC010000054.1:0-3543 GCA_964615685.1 uncultured Candidatus Saccharibacteria bacterium | reverse complement strand
AGATAGCGAGTTTTGAAATAGAAATTCCTTTTTCCGAAGTTTCCAAACATCAAAACAATGCTTTGAAAAAACTTGGTGAAAACTTAGAAATTAAAGGTTTTAGAAAAGGGTCTGCTCCAGAGAAAATAATAAGAGAAAATATTGAGCCTTTGAAAATTTTGGAAGAAATGGCTTATCGAGCGGTTATCGAAATTTTACCAATAATAATTTCTGAAGAAAAAATTGAAACCTTAACTCAACCTAAAATTTCAATTACTAAAATTGCGGAAAATAACCCCTTAACTTTTAAAGCTGATTTTATTTTAATGCCAGATATTAAAATCGCTGACTATAAAAAAATTGCAAAATCCACTCCTGCTGTAGAAAAGATAAAATTGGAAGAAAAAGAAGTGGAAGATTATATTGAATATCTTTTAAAAACTAAAAGTGAATCTGAATATTTAAAGAAAAAGACCTCATCAAACACTGAGGAAAGAGCGGAAGCAGAAAAAAGTAAGGAAAAGCCTTTAAAATTAGATGATGATTTTGTCAAAACTTTAGGAGATTTTAAAAATGTAGAAGATTTCAAAAATCAACTGAGAGAAAACATGCAGAAAGAAAAAGAAACGGCAGCAAAACAAAAAAGGCGATTAGAAATTATTGAAAAGATCATTACCGAATCAGAAATAAATTTACCAGAAATTTTAATAGAAGAAGAGCTTCAACAAATGATGAATCAATTTGAAGGTGATTTGCAAAATATAAAAATGAATTTGGATGATTACCTAAAAGAAATCAAAAAAACCAAAGAGGAATTATTTAAAGATTGGAAACCAGATGCAATCAAGAGATCAAAAATGAATTTAGTTCTTCCTAAGATCGCTCTTTTGGAAAAAATTGAAATAAATTCAGAAATGGTTCTTTCTGAAGTGAAGCATTTAAAAGAACATTACCCAGAAATCGATGAGGAACGAGCCAAAATATATGTTACTCACATTTTGAAAAACGAAGAAGTCTTCAAATTTCTAGAAAAAATAAGCTAAAAACACTTTTTAATTTGGATAACTGAAAAACTTTTGTTTTAAAAAAGAATGACATTCAAAAATAAAGAGTGAGAGAAAAAAAGTAAAATTTGATTTTAACCCTATTTTTTTGTATTGTTTTGTTATAAATAAATTAAATTTTAAAAATAAAATATGATCATTCCTACAGTTATAGAAAAATCACAATTTGGAGAAAGGGCTTACGATATATATTCTCGTTTACTAAAAGAAAATATTATATTTCTTGGTGGACCGATCGATGACAACTCAGCCAATCTAATTATTGCTCAGCTTCTTTTTTTACAATCAGAAGATCCTAAAAAAGATATTTCCTTATACATCAATTCTCCGGGAGGTTCGGTTACCGCAACTTTAGCGATCATCGACACAATGAATCATGTTAAAAATGATGTTTCCACAGTTTGTGTTGGAATGGCGGCGTCGGGCGGGGCCTGGTTGCTTTCAGCTGGGAAAAAAGGAAAACGATTGGCCTTACCAAATGCAGAAGTTATGATTCACCAACCCCTTGGTGGTGTTGAGGGGCAAGCTTCCGATATTGCTATAACAGCTGAACATATTCTAAAAATGAAAAAAAGATTGACTGAAATTATGTCTCAAAATACAGGTAAAAAAACCTCTCAGATAGAAAAGGATTTGGATAGAGATTTTTTCATGTCAGCAGAAGATGCTAAAAAATACGGAATTATTGATAAAATAGTTTTTTAAGCATTTCTAAATAAAAATTGTCAACTTTGCTAAATTTCTTATAAAAGAATAGTATAGGAATGTTATCAATTTAAACAAAAAATCGTTTCGAATGCCTGTTTAGTAAATGCCCGATTAACCGATTAACAATTTAGAGAGAACCAAAAAAGAAAGACCACCTTATTGCATGAGAGGCAGAAGAAACGATATTTAGTATATGCAATTATTAATAATACTTTTAATAGCCGCAGCTTCCGGGTTGGCGGGTATAGCCGTTGGTTGGTTTTTACGCTTCATTATTGCTCTTGGAAAAAGAGGTTCTATGGAACTCGAAATCAAAGAGATGCTTCTTGAAGCCCGAGAACAAGCAGAGAAAATTACTTCCGAAGGAGAAAAAAAAGCAGATGAATTATTAAAAGAAAGTAAAGAAAAGATAAAAAAAGATGAAGAAAGAATTCAGCAAAAAGAAGACCGATTAATAAACAAAGAGAACCTTTTAGACAAAAGACAGACAGATATTGATCAGGAAGTAGAAAAACAAAAACAAAAGAATTTGGAAATTGAAATTTTTCAGAAAAAGTTGGAAGAAGCAATAAACAAAAAAACAGCTGAATTACAAAAAGTTTCTGAACTTTCAAAAGAAGAAGCGAAAGAATATCTATTAGCAGAATTAGACAAAGATTATGAGGAAGACTTACTAGTGCGGTTACAAAAATTAGAATCTTCAAATAACGAGAAGATTGAAATGAAAGCTAAGGAAATTTTAGCATCAGCAATTCAGAGGCTTGGAACTTCTGTTCCTGCTAATTTATTTTCCTCAACGGTAGATTTGCCAGACGATGAAATAAAAGGGAAAATAATTGGAAAAGAAGGGCGAAATATTAAAACTTTTGAAAGACAAACTGGGGTGGAATTGATTGTCGACGACACCCCGGCAATTATTACTCTCTCTTCATTCGATCCTATACGCAGAGAAATTGCAAAAATTGCTTTGGAAAACTTAATCGCCGATGGACGTATTCAACCAGCAAAAATTGAACAATTTATCGAAAAGGCTAAACAAGAAGTAGATGCCAGTATTAAAAAACATGGAGAAAAAGCAGCTTACGATTGTGGTATTTTTGATTTAAATCCCAAAATATTGCTTATATTAGGTCGATTATATTACAGAACAAGTTATGGACAAAATGTGTTGCAACATTCAATTGAGATGAGTCATTTAGCAGGAATGATCGCAGAAGAAATTGGAGCTGATGTTAAAATAGCAAAAACAGGCGCTTTACTGCATGATATCGGTAAGGCTGTTGACCATGAGATTACAGGGTCGCATGTAGAAATTGGAAGAAGAATTCTTCAAAAATTCAGTGTGGATGAAAAAGTCATTAAGGCAATGCAATCTCATCATGAGGATTATCCTTTTGAAACTCTTGAATCAACGATTGTTTATATTGCCGATGCTATTTCTGGAGGTAGACCAGGAGCAAGAAGAGACAGTGCGGAAAACTATATCAAACGTTTAGAGGATTTGGAAGCAATTGCCAACTCTTTTGAAGGAATTAGTAAATCTTACGCTCTACAAGCAGGTCGAGAAATAAGAATTTTTGTGAAACCAGAAGAAATTAATGATATAGAATCAGTGAAATTGGCTCGCAATATATCCAAAAAGATCTCCGAGGAATTAAAGTACCCCGGAGAAATCAAAATTACAGTAATCAGAGAGACTAAAGTGATAGATTTTGCCCGTTAGTTGTTTGTATTGCACAAAAAACCCTTATTTTATATAATATATATGTGCTAAAATTATCTCGAGGCACTT
>CAZTQC010000053.1:0-3726 GCA_964615685.1 uncultured Candidatus Saccharibacteria bacterium | reverse complement strand
TGGATATTTTTGTTTCTGTTTTCAAAAAGACTCGAGTAGCATCATATCCTCTTCCTAATTTTATTTCTCCATATGAATAACTAGAACCCGATTTGGAAATAATGCCATATTTTTCTCCAAGGGCAATCATTTCTCCTTCTTTGGAAATTCCTTCGTTGTACATTAAATCAAACTCAGTTGATTTAAAAGGAGCCGCTACTTTATTTTTGACTACTTTTACTCTAACTCGTCCCCCCATAATTTCGTCTCCTTTTTTGATTTGAGCGATTCTTCTAATGTCTAAACGAACTGAGGTGTAAAATTTTAAAGCTTTACCACCAGGAGTTGTTTCTGGATTTCCAAACATCACCCCAATTTGCATTCTAATTTGATTAATAAAAATGACGGTTGTTTTTGATTTGGCAACAATGGCTGTTAACTTTCTTAATGCTTGTGACATTAAACGAGCTTGTTTTCCAACATGATATGCTCCCATATCTCCTTCAATTTCATCTTTTGGTGTTAGGGCAGCAACAGAATCGATCACAATAACATCAATTTTCCCAGAACGAACCAAGCTCTCAACAATCTCTAATGATTGTTCTCCGGTATCTGGTTGAGAAATCAACAATTCATCTAATTTTACCCCTATTTTTTTAGCGTAATCTGGATCTAAGGCATGTTCAGCATCAACGAAGGCACATACTCCATTGTTTTTTTGAGCCTCAGCAACAATATGAAGAGAAAGAGTTGTTTTTCCAGATGACTCTGGTCCGAAAATCTCTACAATTCTTCCTCGGGGAACACCACCTATTCCAAGAGCCTGATCTAAACCAATTGAACCGGTGGAGATAGCATCGATATCCACTCTTTTACTATCACCCAATTTCATAATTGAACCTTCTCCAAATTTGGTGCGAATTTCTTCTAAAGTTTCTTCAATCTTAGATTTTTTATTATCTCTTTTTTCATTTGGATCATCTTTTCCGTCTCTTCTCAAGACAGTTTTTTCTTCTTTTTTATTTTTTTTCTTTGGCATTTTCTCTTTTGTTATTTTTTTACTTTAAACTATTTAGATAAAATTTCTATAAAATTATTCTAAAGTTCTAAAGATTCTTCGATTATTTCAGTACTTGTGGCTTCTGAAGTGGTGGCCTGTTCTAAATTAGACATTAAAAATTCATAATCGACTTTTTTATCCGGAGGCTCTTTATAGAAAAAATCCATTTTTTCTATAATTTTTCTCTCAAATTTATCTTTAGCTCGAATCGTTATTATATTATAACCAGGAATTAGTAGCAAAGTCTCAGAAAATTGATTTTCTTCATCAATAGTAATTGGCCGGTCATTAATGGAAATAAAAGAAGTATTTTGAGCTAAACCCTCTATCTTGATTGTCTTATTTTCAAAACTAGCTCCATTTGAAGGGGTGTTAACAATAATTTTCGGTCCTGCGATCAAAATTCTAGAGTTAAAAATAATATAAACCACCACCATTATTAACAAGATGATAGCGAGATACGTTTTTGCATGTTCTACAATGTTTCTAATCATATTCTTCGTCGCTTGTCTCTTGATCTTCTCCGATTAAAATTTCTCTAGGTTTTGAACCATTCGCTGGTCCAACAATTCCATTTTCTTCCAAAATGTCAATTAATTTGGCTGCTCGGGAATAGCCAACTCCTAATTTTCTTTGAAGATAGGAAGTTGAAGCTTTTCCGGCGCTAATCACGATTTCTTTCGCTTCGCCATACAAATCATCCTCTTCTGAGGAATCTTCGTTATTAACAGCGTCAAAAATAGTATTTTTCTCGTTAACCCCTTCAAAATCAATACCACTTTCTGGCAGTTCGTCTTCATATTGAGTGACCAAGAAATTCACCACTTTTTTAACTTCTTCTTCTGAAATATAGGCGGATTGAACTCTGCGCGGCTGACTCATTTCTCCTCCAAGAAATAACATATCTCCTTGCCCAAGAAGTTTTTCAGCTCCTGGCATGTCTAAAATTGTTCGAGAATCGATCTGAGACGCCACTTGTAAAGCTACTCGAGTTGGAATGTTAGCCTTAATTAAACCAGTGATAACATTAACACTTGGTCTTTGGGTGGAAATTATCAAATGAATACCGACGGCTCGACTCATTTGGGCCAAACGAACAATTCCGGATTCCAGTTCTCTTGGGTAGGTTTGCATAATATCAGCCAATTCATCAATTACCACTACAATAAAAGGCATGGTTTCTGGTAGGGAGGCTTCTGAATTTTTATCAGCATTTTTTAAAGCAGGAGCCACGATTTTCTTGTGGTAGGACTCAATGTCTCGAACGCTTTTTTCTTGAAGAACATCATAACGTCGATCCATTTCTTTGGCGGCCCATTTCAAAGCCAAAATGGTTTTTTTCGCATCTGTAATCACCGGAGTTAATAAATGAGGAATTTTATTATATAAAGTAAGCTCAACTCGCTTAGGGTCAACCATAATAAATTTCAACATTTCAGGAGAATTTTTAAAAAGCAGGGAAGTGATCAGGGTATGAATGGTAACAGATTTACCAGAACCAGTTGAACCGGCGATTAACATGTGGGGCGCTTTTCCTAAATCAGTAAAATAAGACAGTCCGCTGACGCCTTTTCCCAAACCTAAAATAAGAGGTTTAAAAGATTCTTGATATTCTGCTTGTTTAAGAAGACTGCCCAAACCAACTGTTGTTTTAGTGGTGTTAGGAATTTCAATTCCAACTAAAGATTTCCCTGGGATAGGGGCTTCGATTCGCAGAGGGTGAGCCGCCAAAGCTAAAGAAAGATCGTTTTGGAGGGCGACAATTTTTGAAAGTTTAACTCCTTCGGCTGGTTTAAGGGCATAACGAGTGACCGTTGGTCCAACAGAAACCTCATCCATCTCTACTTGAATACCAAAATTCGACAAAGTTCTTTTAATAATGTTGGCGTTGGCTTTAATATCGCCAACTCCAGGTTTTCCTGAATCTTTTTCCAAGAGAGAAAGGGGGGGATTTTTGTAATTATTTATTCCGTTTGTTTTTTTAGAAAAGAAGACTAAACCAGAACTAGGTTTTTCTTTCTCGATCTCTTTCGGTGGAGAAATTGGTTTAACGGGGACCTCATCTTCATCATCCTCTTTCTCGTCATCATTTTCATCAGTATTATTTTTGACGGCCACTTCCACTTCCTCGATATTTTCTTTTTCCCCCTTCTCTTTTTTTCTGAAAATATTTTTTAGGAAACTCAAATTTAATTTAGTGTCAAAAGTTACTAACATCGAAATGATTAAACCCCCTAGAAGCATAATAAGAGTGACCCAAAAATCAAAAAGTTTTTTTAAAGGTAAGATGATTAGATAACCAATGAGACCTCCATGAGAAAAAAGCAAATCCAGAATACCGATTCCTGAAAGAATAAAAAGAAGTCCACCTAAAATTTTTGGCCAAGCCAAATCATGTTCATATGATCTAAAAAAAGATACTCCCAAAATAATCAAAGTAATAGGTAAAAGGTAATAACCAAAACCGAGTAATTTTTCAAATAGCAAATATAAATTCTCACCAACGATTCCGGCCTGATGAAAAGGCGAAAGTAGAAGTACGATAGCTATGATTATAAAAATTATGGCAACAATACTTTCTAAGGTATCCTTTTTTAAAATTGTTAAAAATCCGTCCCTAACCAATGTTTTCTTTCTTCTGCCCATTTGATTATTTTTAAAAGTTAAATATATAAAAGCTCGTTTAT
>CAZTQC010000052.1:0-3779 GCA_964615685.1 uncultured Candidatus Saccharibacteria bacterium | reverse complement strand
AGAGAGACAAATAAAGAGATCGTCAAAACCAAAATAGTGTAAGCAATGGTTTGCTTTTTAGTTGGCCAACTAACATGTTGTATTTCGCTTCTGGACTCTTTGATGTAATTAATAAATTTTTTCATATCTTTTTACAGTGAGATTTTGGGCTAAAATACTTAGTATTTAAACCGAATTAATAAATTTTATTTAAAAAAGCCCTCTCGGGCTTTTTTATTATCTTTCATATTATCACGATATAATCATTCGTCAACCTTAAATCGGATTAATTTTTAATTTTAAAAGTGATTGAAACAGCAGAAGTAATTTTATTTTCACCTACAGATAAATCCATACCTTCTCTTAAATTACTATCGGCTGAGACAATGTTCATTTTCATTTCTCCACCATAACCATAGATAGGATAATTTTCTCCTTCACTGTAACTAACAATCTCACTTAATTTAACCCCAAGGCTTTCAGCTAATTTTTTAGCTTTTTCTTTAGCATCGGCGATAGCCAAATCTCTAGCTTCTTCTTTTAGAGCCTCTTCGTTATCAATTGAAAATTGTAAACCGCTGACATGGCTAACTTCTTCTCCTCCGATTAAAGTTAATAGCTCCCCAGCTTTTTCAATTTCTCTAATTTTTAATTGAGTGTTTTGGGAAACATCATAACCAATAACCACATTTCTACCGTTAGGAGGACATGAGCGACCAGCAGGACAAAAGACCTCATCATATTGCCACTCGTATTTTGGATAAATATTATAATCCAAAGTTTTAATATCTTTTTCTTCAATTCCTTTCTCCTTCAAAAGAGCGGTGATTTTATTAATTTTAGCCGTAGCTAAATCTTGAGCAGAAGAAACTGATTCTGATGATTCTTTCACTGTAAAGTTAATTGTCGCCACATCTGGAATGGATGAAACTTCTCCTTTTCCAGAAACGGTAATCACATTGAAGTTTGTATCGTCTGATCCATTTCTAATTTCATTAAAAGTTTTAGCAGTTAAAAAAATTGAAAGTAAAACCGCGATTAATAATAAACCGGCAATTCCCCAAGAAATAGCAAATCTTGTATCGTTAAAAAATCTGTTTTTATTTTCTAAATTTTCCATAAAAATATTTTAAGTTTATAAAAATCTTTTGTCTTAATAATTCCTGTATTATAGATTATTTTTTGAATCTTGGTAAGCCTGAACCAAGTTTTCAAATAACGAAGCGACTGTCATTGGACCAACTCCTCCTGGTACGGGCGAAAGAGCTTTGACTTTTTCTGAATTTTCCAAATTCACATCTCCGGAAATTTTCCCATCTTCAAAAGAAATTCCAACATCAATAATCACTTGGCCTTCGCGAATCATCTCGTCTTTTATTAAGCCTGGTTTCCCCGTAGCGGTTACGATAATATCGGCTTTTTGGGTATATTCCTTCAAATTTTTTGTTTGACTGTGACAAACAGAAACCGTAGCATCTGAATTTAAAAAATGTAAAGCGGTTGATTTTCCAACTAAAAGAGAGCGTCCAATAATTAAGACATTTTCTCCGGAAATTTTGATTTGATTTTTTTGAAGTAAAGTGATAATTCCCCGCGCTGTCGCAGGAACTAAACCACTTTTATCATGACAAACTAATTTATAAATATTTGTCGCCGTTAAACCATCAACATCTTTTTGAGGGGAAATAGCATTAATAATTTTTGCGGAATTTAAATTTTCTGGAATCGGTAATTGAACAATAATTCCATGAATTTTCTCATCTGTATTAACCGCTTGAATAAAATGAATGATTTCTTCCTCGGAAATGTCTGTAGGAAAGTTAGTCACCACCACCTCGGCTCCAATCTCTTTCGCATATTTTATTTTTCTTTCGATATAAATATTCGAAGCAGAATTCTCCCCTATTTGAATAATATTTAACTTAGGAGCAATAGAAAAGTTAACTATTTGTTTTTTCAAATTTAGAGAAATTTCTTTATTAAGTTTTTTTCCATCCAAAATAATCATATTTATGGATACTACCACAAACAAGCTAATCGTCCCAATTTAAAAAATAAAATATGAAATAAAAATCAAGAGTAATAGAGTTGTCAAAACGTAAATATTTCTTTTATGTTTCTCTTTTTGAAAACGAGCGTACAGCAAATCAGCTTGAAACTGATTACCTTCCTCCTCATCTGGTTTAAAGGTTTCGATATTTAATTTTTCTTTTTCTTTTTGAGAAATCATGACCCATTAATTATGACAATTAATGTTAGACCTCACAAGTCTTTTTTGAAATCAATTTTGATTACTCGGTCACCTTCAAAGCTTCTTCTTCTAAAATCATGTCAAAAAGTTTTCTCCAATCTTCAATCGGTCGAGCACCACTCACTGGAATCATTTCTCCACTTGGAGTAACGACGATTGTGTAAGGAGTTCCTTCTGCCCCAACTTTAAATCCTTCTTCGATTTGTTTCGATATTTTATCGTTATATTTACCACTTTCTAAACAGGTAATAAATTCATCTTTATTAATTCCAAGATCTTCAGCATACTGAGGTAATAAATCTAAATTAAAACTATTATTTCCTGCCGTGTTGTCGTAAATTCTGTCTAAATATTCCCAGAATTTTTCATTTCCTCCTAATTCCGCTACACATTCTGTAGCAATAGCTTCAGTCACCGCTTTAGGATGTGACTGAACTAAAAGTAAATGTCGATAAACCCAAGCCACTTGTCCATCATATTCTTTAACCACTTCATTTAAAATATCTTGTAATCTTTTACAAAATGGACATTCTGGATCTGAAAATTCAATCACCTTAATTGGAGCATCCACACTTCCTCGAATATGGTCATTTTCGGTCACGGGAGAAATTGCTGATAAATCTACTTGAGGAATTTCTTCATTAACATCTAATTCTTGATTATTATTTGTTGTTCCATTATTTGTCAAAATAACTGCTCCGGCGATAATAACTCCAGCTAAAATTATCGCCACTGCCACCCAAAGATTTCCTTTAACTTGTTCTTCCATAAATTTATTTTTATTAGTTTAGATTATTAATGGGCGACTACTGGGAATTGAACCCAGATTAACGGATCCACAAACCGTTGTGTTACCATTACACCATAGTCGCCATAATTATTCTTTCCCAAAAACACTAATTATAATTTGGGACTTCCTCATTTATACCAAATTTATGGTTGGAAAGTCTAGCTAAAGCGTATAATAAGCCAAAGTATTCTCTCCCACTAATTCAGAATTTTGATCGTCAATTGTGCCGAGAGCTTTGAACAATTCTGATCCTTTTGATAATCTTCGTTTACGATCAAAGGCGTTGGCTGTTCCCTCGGCTCCTTTTCCTGTAAATAAGGCCATTTTTTTAAAATAAACCGAATAATTTAGCGATAAATATTACATATAACAACAAGAACAAAACTCCTTCTTGAACATGAACTCTTCGGGAAATTCCAGAAATAATAAGCAAAACGGTCGATAAAATTAAGATTGGTAAACCAATCACAAAAGTTTTTGGATCAACAGTTAATTCTCTAAAAATTCCTGGCAAACCCACCACAATTAAAATATTAAAAATATTTGAACCAAAAACATTTCCTAAAGCCACCTCAGAATTTCGGCGTATTGCTGCTTTAATAGAAACAATAATTTCAGGCAAAGAAGTTCCTATTGCCACAGCGGTAATGGCAATCATTCCTGGAGCAATATTTAAAATGACTGATAATTGAGAAACTGAATCAACCAAAAATTTAGCTCCAAAAGATAAGCCCAAAATTCCAATCACTAACATCATTA
>CAZTQC010000051.1:0-3857 GCA_964615685.1 uncultured Candidatus Saccharibacteria bacterium | reverse complement strand
TATATGTTATAAATACATTAATTCAATTATGAGAATCGCATTTGTTGGAAAAGGAGGATCAGGCAAAAGTACTCTTTCGGCCTCGTTTGCTTCTTATATCACAGAAAAAACTTCAAAATCAGTGGTGGTTTTCGACGCAGACCTCAATGTTCATGCCCCAGAACTTTTGGGTTTTAATCCAATTCCTTTTGAAAAATCTCTTTCTCATCCTACTGTTTCAACAATTATTAAAAAATGGTTAATTGGTCAAAACGATATTAAAAATTTAGAAGCTTTTCGTAAATCTACCCCACCCACCCGAAAATCAAATATTTTGAAAATAGAATCTTTAAAGGATACCCCGATTGGAGCGTTTGGCCTTCATCGAGATAATCTTTCTGTCTTTGTTGTAGGAACTTATCAAGAAGAAGATATTGGGGCCAGTTGTTATCATAATAACTTAGCCATCTTAGAAAATATTTTAAGTCACACCGATGACCGTGGCGGTTATCTCATCGCTGATATGGTTGCCGGAGTTGACTCGTTTGCAGGAACTCTTCATGCCCAATTCGATTTGACTTGTTTAATTGTAGAGCCTTCTATTAGAAGTCTTGAGGTTTATATTAAATATATGAAATTAGCAAAAGAAGCCGGAGTCGAAAAAAACATTCGAATTCTTGGCAATAAAATTAGAAATGAAAAAGATTTAGAATTTTTGAAGACTCACATTTCAGAGGAACAAATGATTGGTTATTTTTACGACGATGAACATATTCGAGATATTGATCAAATCAATCAGCCCCTTTCTCCATTCAAATTGAGTTCTCAAAACCAAGAACTTTTAAAAAAAATTTTCGATCTAATTAATTCTTTGCCCGATAACCGAAACACAAGGCTAAAGAAGATTTGGAAATTGCATCAAAAATATGTGGCCCAAAACTTTATTCGAGAGCGTTTTGGTGATTTATCCAACCAAATCGATCCGGAATTTACTTTTAATTATGAAGAAAAAAACCAGTGAAGAAAAAGTTTTGAATGTTTTTGAGGGCCCGGAAGCCGTGCTGAATTTTCTTAATCCAGACAATGCCCCTTGTACTCCCCTAGTTGAAATTCCCGACCATTTAAATCCTTATCGGCAAAACGGAATTCGAATTTTTGCCAAATTGATGAATACTTTGCCTTTAGCAAATATCAAATCACTTCCAGCATATAATATGCTTTTAAATCAAAAGAAACGGGGACCTTTACCAAACACCATTATTGAAAATTCTTCTGGTAATACAATTCTCTCTTTGACAATTATTGCTCGTCTTTTAGGAATTTCTTCCACTAAGGCTATTTGTTCCCATCAGGTGAGTTCGGGGAAATTAAATTTGCTTCGATTGTTAGGAACAGAAATTATTGTTAATGAGGAACCAATTTGTCCCGATCCAAGTGATCCTACGAGCGGAATTTATAAAGCTAAGATTTGGTCTGAAAAAAATAACTGGTTCAATCCGGGTCAATATGATAATCCTGCCAATCCGGAAGCTCATTATAAATGGACTGGTCCTCAAATTTGGGAACAGACTCAAGGCAAAATTTCTTTACTTTCCACCGGCCTGGGCACTACCGGGTCGATAGTTGGTATCGGAAAATTTTTAAAAGAGAAAAATAAAAATATAGAAATCGTGGGAGTTTCTCGAATTGCAAATAATCCGATTCCTGGTGTTAGAACAAATAATTTATTAAGCCAAATTGCTTTTGATTGGAAATCTTTTTTGGATTATCAAGAAGAAGTTGGCACAACTGAATCATACAAAGCCTCCTTAGATTTGTGTCGAGCAGGACTTTTGGTCGGACCCAGTTCTGGTTTTGCTTTGATTGGTCTTTTGAATCACCTTTCAAAACAAAAACTTTCTGGTAAAGAAAAAGTTGCTGTTTTTGTTTGTCCCGATAGTCCATTTCCTTATTTGAATGAATATTTTCAATATTTAGACCCTTCTCTTTTCCCTAAAATCGAGAATGAACATTTGCTTAAAGAAAAAACAGAATTTAAAATTAAAACTATGTCAAAAATTAAAGAACTTGAACCAACAGAAATTTTAAAAATACTTTTTGAAGAAAGAGCTGAGACGATTTGGCAAAGAATTCAGAATAAAGAAAATGTAGAAATACAAAAAAATTTTGCTTTAATCGATCTCCGTAATGAAGGTGATTATGAAGATCATCATATTCCCGGAGCAATTAATGTTCAGTTTTATGACCTTGAAAAATTTCTACAAAAAAATAAACGGAAATTGATTAAAAACCAAGAAGTAATATTTGTCTGTAATCAAGGCAACACCAGTCGACTCGCTGCTTATTCGGCTGAAAAATTAGGGATTTCTTCTATTAGTCTTCGAGGAGGTGATGCAGAATGGAGTAGAATCAACTTACCACGAGTGCGAGCTGAAAAATGCGTGACGAAATTTAATTTGCAATAATTCTAAAATCTTTATTCTTTTAGTTAGAATTTTTTCTGTCTCTAAATTAAGTTCAAAAACTCTGTACCGAACACCCTTATTATATTCGCGTTCGTTTGTGCCGACTTCAACAAAACCAACCCTCTGTAAAACGGCGGCCGACTTATAATTATCTGGGCGAACTTCAGCAAAAAGTTTTTTATATTTAGCTTTTTTGGCAATGGAACAAATTTCTGTCAAAGCATTAGTCATAAAGCCCCGGCTGTTCACATCAGCCCAATATCCAACTTCAGCCCGATCTAAATCAGGACTTTTAATATCGATAGCTCCGACAATTTTATTTTCGGTATTGCGAATCAAAAAAACAAAGTGAGTCGAATTTTTCCAGCCTTCTTGAACATATTTAACAAAAAGGTTTGCGTCTTCTAAAGTGTAAGGCTTATCGTGAAATCTTAATTTAAAAAGAATATTATAAATTTCTTTTTGAGAACAAGTCTCCTGAATAGAAATAATATCTTTTTCAGAAAGAGATATTTCTAATCCGCCAAGTAATTTATAATATTCTCCGGTTTTAAAATTAATTATTCTTTTTTCTATTTTTTTAGCAAATTGAGGTTTGTTTATTTTTTGTTCATTTTTAGTTACCATATTCGTAAATTATGTAAAAAAACTTTTAGTCTTGTTTTTTGTTAAGTTGAAAAAAATAGTGATATGAATTAAGAATCGGCTGAAATTCCTTTTCAAGATTAAAATATTTTTTAAGAATCTTTCGAATTTTTCTTTTTGAATAGTTTTTTCTTCCCATTTCCCAATAATGCTCTCGATTTTTTTCATTAATTTCTATTTTACGAAAAAAATAAGGGAGGTAAATTGAAAAAGACATTAGTTTTCTAAAAAATGGAATAGATACATCAGTAATCGTTTCAAAATACGCGCAAGAATAAGGAATTGAAATAATAACCTTATTTTTAGTCACCCTTCGAAGTTCTGAAAGCGCTTTTTCAAAATCCTCAAAAGGAAGATGTTCTAACACTTCACAAATCATGACCGTATCAAAAGAATTATCTTCAAATGGCAGATCTCTAACATCAGCAACAACATCCGGCTCTAAATCTTTTGCAAAATCACAAGTGGTTACATTTAATTTAAGTTTTTTTAAATAATCTGAAACAGTCTTATTACCGATTCCGATTTCCAAAACTTTTTCTGGTTTCGTTTTTAAAACAGAATCAATTTGGTAATAATAGGAAATAAATCTTTTGGCGTCATCATATTGACTAAAATAATGTTCTTTAGAAACTTGAACTTCAGATTTTTCCATTTTATTACCTCATTAATTTTATTTTTTTAATATCCCTTAAGACTTAAATTTCTATTCCAAAAATAATTATACAAAAAATATTTAATTAAAAACAGTAAAGTAAATATTTTGAA
>CAZTQC010000050.1:0-3956 GCA_964615685.1 uncultured Candidatus Saccharibacteria bacterium | reverse complement strand
TGTTGAATTAACAGTAGTTGCAGTCTGCATACTGGCAGATGAAAGCTGATTTGTGGCGAACTCCAAACGAATATCTTACGTGAGTGCGATTGCCGACCACACTAGGGCCGATAACTTTCTGAGTATATCAAATTTAATTATACACAAACAAATTATAAAGTGAAGAACTTGTTTAAAAAACTTTAAACTTTGTTTATTTTCCTCTCTCAAATCCCCTTTAGATTAAAGACTTAAATAAAAAAGAAAGGAAATTTCGAGAGAAAAAGTCGAGGAAAAGAAAAACCCGCCGAAGCGGGTTTTTCTCAGATATTCGTTCGTTTGGGTTTACACCCGCACTCACGCTTTTTAATATATCACATTTCACAAAAAAAACAAGTTTTTTTTGTGAACAATCTAATTTATTTCTAAAAAGTCTTGCCGATTGGATTTTCTCCGCTCTGAATTGATTCTTCTAATTCTAAAATTTGTTTTTCGGCTTCAGGAAATTTTACTCTTGCCGATTCTAAAATTTCTAAAGCTTTCTCTGACTGATTAATTGAAAAATAAAAAGCCGCTAAAGAAATAGAATGGGAAATTTTGTCAGGATTTTTTTGATAATTTTCTAAAATCATTTTTTCTACCCAAGATTCTTTTCCACGAGAAATTTCTTCGTTAATAAAGTTCTTAAAATCATCAGGACTCATCACTGATAACATTTCCACATAACTAATCCAGGCAGGATACAAAGAAGGTTCAAGCTCGTAAGCAAATTTAGCAGCCTCTAAAGCTTTTTTCACTTCCCCGTTTTTTAAATAAATGCGAGATAATAGAAAATGAAAAATTTGTCTTTTAGGAGCAATTTCTATCGCTCGATTTAAATATTCAATGGCCGCATCATTTTTATTTAAATTAATCAAAAAAGAGCTTAGGAGATACAATGGTTTTAATTCATGAGGATTTTTAGAAACCTCTCGTTCCATTTCCTCTAAAGCAAAATCGAGAAACTCTTGTTTTTCTTCTGGAGAAATTCCTTCAATTGGCAAGAGACTCGAAGCTGAAGAAATCAGTTGGGAACGAATTTCAAAAGTGCCAAAAGTTTTTTTATTGAGAATCTCTTTATAAAAAGCCAAATTGTCCGCCAAACCATTTTTGTGAACAAAGATTAATCGATTGTCTGAGGTGTAAGTAACAATTTGAATAGCTTCGATAAGTTTTTGAGAAGCTATTAAAGCCTTTCCATTAACAGCATAAATAGTCAAAGGAGTGCTAATTACCAAAATCGAGATTAAAACATAGACAACACCCTCTTTGAAATCTTTTGAGAAAAAATTAATTTGAGAAGATGTTTGACTCGCAATATAAGCTAGCACAAAAAAGAAAAGCAGATAACTGACAATGTTATCAAAAACAAATAGATTATGAATAAAATATGCCGAAAATAAACCGGTTAAAATACTTTTTTCAATTACAGAAAAAGAAGATTTAAACCAAGTCAAATAAAGAGCGGCTAAAATAATTGAAAGATAAAAGAATAAACCAATCAATCCTCCAGCGATTAACCAATCGAAAATAATATTGTGAGTTCGGTCAAACCAAGCTTCTTGACCAAACATTTTAGGATTAAAATGTTTATTAAAAACAAATTCATAATTATTTTGACCCCAACCCAGAAAAGGTCTTTCCTTAATTCCATCCCAAGCAATACTCCAATTCACTAATCGAGCTTGAGCGGTTCCTTCAGAAATAGAAATGTTAGTGACTCTGGAAAAACCTTGGAAATTTTTTACTAAAGAAGTTTCCTTTAAGGCAAATAATGAGGAGAGCAACAAGATAACACTTAATAAAATCAAGGCGAAAACTTTTTTACTTTTTAAATTATTTTTACTAAAAAGAAATACTAAAAGAGACATAAGAGAAAGACCGCTTATCAAACCCAAAATTGAACCTCTTGTTCCAGTTTGAAAAACAACAAAAACTTGTAATAAAATAATCAAACTATAAAAAGAAATTGTTTTAAAATTTATTTTAGACTTTGAGAAAAGCCAAATTGTTAAAAAAACATGCATCAACATGTAAATACCTAAATAAGTGGAGTTGCCTAAAGTTGTGTCGACTCGATAATTAAGACCTTTTTCTAGAACTTGAGTGATAGCAGTTCCGGCCATTATCAAACTGGAAAAAATCGAGGCGAAAAAAAACCAAAACCAATTTTTTTCTGTTTTGAAAACAGAACTCATGATCAAAAACAAACCGAACAAATGGATCAGGGTGACGTAACCTTCCATTCTTTCAAAATTACTCCAAAAACTAGAGGCTGGATTGATTCCTAAAATATTTGAAAAGAAAAGACTAACTAAAAAAAGAACGAGAAAAAGCAAAATGGGATTTTTTTGGGGTCGATATTTTTTATCCAACAAAGCTAAAATAACCCAAAGGGAAAAAAGGATTTCTGTAATAATTCTAAAATAAAAAGCTTTGCCGGTGATATAAGGAAAAAATAAAGAGCCGCTCACGATAAAAGGGGTAAACAAAAGAGCATAAAGTCCAAGATAAATAACTATTTTTAGATTTGAAACACTTTTCATATTAAAGAGAAAATTTTATTTAACCTTTCTTGATGTTCTAAAATATAGCAAGAAAACTTCTAAAGAGCTAGAAAATCGCCCGAATCAATCTTAAATAACTTTTGAAAAGGGCTCTCGTATAATTTGGGTAGTTTTTTTGATTTTTTCGAATCAGTTGAGAATGATATTGGGCGATTTTTTTTCGATTCGAAGAATAACTCTCATTACCAATCCGATAAGAAGTGGAAAAAGAGGCTAAATTTTGAAATTGATATTTTTGACCAATTTTTAAAAACAAATCATAATCCTCAATACCTGATAAATTTTCATCATATCCACCAAATTCTTCGATGACCCTTTTTCGAATTAAAACGCTGGAATTTACAAACTGATTGGTCAAAAGAATTTTTTTTCGAATGTCTTTATCTTTTAATTCTTTTTTTAATTTACCAACAATATTTCCTTTCAAATTTATTTTAAAAGCCTGAGTACTAATTATCCCCACTAATGAATTATTTTCTAAAAAATGTATTTGTTTCTCTAATTTCTTTGAATCATTCCAAAAATCATCGCTATCTAAAATGGCAATGTATTCTCCGGAACATTTTTGGACGGCAAGATTTCTACTTTTAGCAATGCCGAGATTTTTTTCATTTTTAAAATATTTGATTCTAGAATCGAAAAAAGATTTTACCACCTCTTCGGTATTATCAGTTGATGCATCATCAATAATAATAATCTCAAAATTTTCATAAGTCTGATCAAGAACACTTTGAATTGCTTCTTTGATTAGATTAGCCCTGTTATAGGTGCAAATTTGTACACTGATTAATTTATTTGAACTGTTGTCCATGATTTCGGAATTATGTTTGGATGAGGGTCTGGAATTTTACTCATCCATTTAGAAGGAACCAAAACTATTTTATTCTTATTGTTATTAAGCCATGCTCCCCACCAAGAAAAAGAGGAGTTGGCGATAATTTGATGTTTACACTTACTCATTAAAATTAATTCTTCACAATCTGAAAGATTTAAATCTGTTCCAATTTTCATTTTAACATTATCAATATTAAAATTTTCCCTAACCCAATTTATATCATCAGAGAAAAAATAAAATATGGCGTGAGGAATCTTGTATTTCATCATTTCAATTGCATTAAAATAATATTCTTTTGTGCAAGTACTATGATATTTTTTTGTCTTTTTATCAGTAATATAATCACCACGTCTGATGTGAACAGCCACAGAATCATTTTGTGAAATTTCTGCTAAAAGGTCAGTATTAAAAATCTCTTTTTTTAAAGTGAACTCTTTTAAAATCAAAGGACGAATTTTTAAAAAGTTTTTCTCACTTTGAAAAAAACCTTCAAGAAAAACATCACCAGTTTTTTGAAAAATTTACGGATGAAAATA
>CAZTQC010000049.1:0-4050 GCA_964615685.1 uncultured Candidatus Saccharibacteria bacterium | reverse complement strand
ATTCCTAATATTTTTATTTTTTTTCACACCTTTCCAAATTATTCAAGCTGACACAATCGATTATTATCATGTCGACGTAAAACTTTTTGAAAACAATACAGCAGAGGTCACTGAGACTATCCACTATAATTTTGGTGATTCAAATAAACATGGTATTTATAGAAAAATTCCAGAATCTTTTAAAGCTGCGAGCAATCTTTTTCCAATAGACATTAAAATAGAAGGAGTAACTGACGAGAATGGAAAATCTTATAAATATAGCAATCAATCTTCGGGCGATATTAATCTCAAAATTGGAGATCAAAATCAATATGCCGACCCAAAAGAAATTTATATCATTCGATATTTAGTTAAAAATCCAATTGGTTTTTTTGAAAATAATGACGAATTTTATTGGAATTTAACTGGTAATGATTGGAATGTTTCTTCTATTTCAAATGTTTCAGCTAAAGTTGAGTTTCCTCGAAAAATAGAAGAAAACATTGAGTATTATGATTATTGCGGATTGGTTAATTCGAATTTATCGTGCGGTTATTTTGAGGTGAATGATTCCACGATCAATTTTAAAAGTGATAAAGTTTTTTTGCCCGGAGAGGGTGTCACTTTAGATTTAGAATTTAATAAAGGAATTATTTCTCAGCCAACCAAATTGGATAATCTAATGAGTTTTATTTGGAAATATTTACCAATTTGGACAGCTCTCATTTTAGCAATTCTAATTTTCCGTAAGTTTTTTAAAGTTCAAGTAGAAACAATGAAATTGTATAAAAGGTTCAAATCTTCTCATCCGGAGATGGTTCAATACACTCCGGAAAAGTTCTCTGTCATTGAAGCTAGTTTTTTTCATGACGGTAAATCAATTTCAGCTAAAGACATTTCAGGTTTTATTGTGTGGTGTGCGATCGAAAGATATATCAAAATTATTGAAGAAAATGGCGATTATTATTTTGATAAGTTAGAAAGATTTAACAAAATGGAAGACGGGCCCGAAAAAGATTTTATTGATCATTTGTCTGAAATTAAAATTGAAAATAAAGGAGGCGTTTCGAGGGTGGTCGCGCGCTCTCAAAACTCGGAAGATAATTTATTAATTTCGACTATAAAATCTACTCTAATTACACAAAAAATGGAACCAATTACCGCCTCTCTGTTTAATCTTTATGTTTCGAAAATTATTAAAAATGGCTACCTTCATTCTGAGACAGTTCAAAAAATAGAAAAAAAACTTGAAAAAAATTCTAAATTAAGTAAAAAACTTCAATTGACAAACTTTTTTGATTATATCAATGTGAAAAAAAATGGTTTGATTTTCGTTTTGTTATTTGCCAGTCTAAATCCTGGCATATTCCTTATTTTTCTGGCCGCAATCTTAGGTTTTGGACCAATGGTCGGTTTAATACCGAGCTTCATTGCAATTTTTCTGGCTATTTTTATTTTGTTTTTCGTCGAAGCCATACCAAATTATACCGAAAAGGGAATGGAAGCCTCTTGGTTTATTAAAGGTCTTTTTAAATATATTAAAATGTCGGAAAAAGAAAGAATTCGAGTGGCGAATAACCCTGAAAAAACTCCAGTTTTATTTGAGAAATTATTACCGTATGCTATGGTTTTTGGTTTAGAAGAAAAATGGATGAAAGAATTTGAGGGAATATATCAAATCACAGACTTGTCTTGGATTAGTTCCGAGTCTTCAGACGGATTAAATTTATTTTCACTTTCAAATTTTAGCAAATCAATTGATAAGTCATTGGGTAAATCAATGGTTTCAAAGTCCTCATTATCGGGTGGTTTTTCTGGGGGAGGAGGATCATCAGGCGGTGGAGGTGGCGGAGGCGGTGGAGGAAGTTGGTAGAAATCTTCTATTTCAAGTTAGAATAATTGACTCTTCTTTGCTTTTATGATATTTTCTTCTCAGAAAGGAGTCCTTTATGAAAACGGCCTTTGTCTTTCTAGCTTTGTTAATTATTCAAATCTGGATCATCTTTTTGGGCATCAAAGTTTTCTTTTTTGTCAGTTATTAACTGAAACATTATTATCAAAAAACCGTTCCCAAGAAAGGGCAATTCTTAGGAACGGTTTTCGTTTTATTTGACATTGCTGAAAAGAACATTATTATTTTTAATTAGAAACCTAAGAATTTCTTAGGCCCGAAAGTTCTTTTTTAAGGGAGGATTTTAAAATGAATCTTTACATCGATTGCGACAATTCAGTCTCGATATCTCTCCGGAAAATTTTCTACATTTTTTCTAATCCTAGAGAAATTAACATTGTCAAAAAAAGATCTGAGGCCGATCTTGTGATTGTTGACAGTGAAAAAAAATTGTTCAGTGATTATCTGGAGAATCAACATTGCGTGATTGCCAGTTCTAGAAAAATCAAAGATTTACCACCGAACACTCGTTGGTTCTTTGTTTCTTCACCACCGATTGATTAAAAAATCTTTTTTTCTATTAAAACGAACCTGTTTATGTTTTATTCATAAACGGGTTTTTCTTTTATTAAAAATAAGTTTAATGTCTTGATAACCAAGATGTTTTTTAATTTAAATAAATGATACAATATTCTGCATATGAAAAATATTATTAAAATCATCATTTCAATAGCGCTTTCCTTATTAATTTTAGTCGGAGTTGTTCTGAGTATTTTAAATATAGTTGATATTTATACTTTAGACGAAGTCTTTGAGAATTTATTAAAATCATTTTATATTATTTTAACTATTACAATCGGATTATCGTTAATATCTTTTATCACTTCAATTTTTAACAAGTAGTCCCCGTGATTTTAAGGGGTGATATTGACAACAATGGATAACATCTGTTATAGTTATAGGGAAGGAAATAAAAACTTGTCATTCCTGGTTAATTTTTAAAAGGATAAAAAATGCCCCAGATTCCTGATAAGGCCATTGAAAAGGTGATTTTATTTCTAATTTGCGTAGCTATTTTAACTTTTGTTTTTTTTATGAATTTTCTTTTTGGAAGTTTGTGAAAAAAACACTTATTGCCGCTCTAAAATTTTTAGGGCGGTTTTTTCATCCCAAAAATGTTAGTATTAAAGGTATTAATTTTAAAAGATATGAAAAAAAATTTACCCATTATTATAGGAATAACTTTGCCAATTTTAGTTGTTCTGACTATTTTTATTTTAGTCTCTTTATCAAAAGTTGACATTAACCCGGAGCATGATTTTATTTTCTCAGTTCGAAATCAAGATTATGAAATTGTTTACGAAAATGAATATAAGGTTCAAGAAAATAAAATTGTTTTATCTCCTAACATTTTAAATAATTCTGTTTCCAAAATTTCAAAAATTGAAAAAGCTCCGACTCTTTATTTATACTCGCCTCGAAATGAACTTTTGCAAGAAATTTCTTTTGAAGAAGCTCAAGAATTAATTTTGGATCGTGGTCCGATGTCTCCTGATGGATATTCCGTGAATTTCAATTATCGTGAAAATTTAGGTTTAGCCAATGAGATTTTTGGAGGCAGTAATCAGCGCGATAATGTTTTTATTTTGAAAGGAAATAGAGCCGAAGGATATTATTTGCCTTTAAATGATCGATATTATTACAATCGAGAATTTATTGGTTGGATTATTAATCAATAACTTAATAATATGGACAAACAACAGATTTTAGATTTAATCAAAAATAAAATTGAGGATGGGACAATAAATAAAAAAGATCTGTTAAATTCTTTGGCTGAAGGAAAGGCCCAGAAAAGTAAGGCCGAGGTGGGTGAGAAGCTTATTCACACCTTGTATTTAATTGGTTCCCTAATTACTTTAGTGGGAATTATACTTTTGCTAAGTAATAATTGGAATACGATTGGTTTTGGAGGAAGGATAATTTCTACACTTGGTATCTTTGTTGTCAGCTATCTAGTCGGATTATTGACAGCGAAAGAAGAAAAGAAAGTTTTGTCACAAATAAGTTTTACAATTTCGGCAGTGCTAGCCCCTCTTGCCATCTATGTTTTACTGCGAGAAATTAATTTTAATCCAGATCTA
The DNA here is from genome assembly GCA_964615685.1 of uncultured Candidatus Saccharibacteria bacterium. Lineage (GTDB taxonomy): Bacteria > Patescibacteriota > Minisyncoccia > Phycocordibacterales > JAACPR01 > CAZTQC01. The sequence continues at coordinate 39 of CAZTQC010000049.1, read as the reverse complement.
AATACTTACATTATAAGCTCTTTGGTTCTGGGGATATTT
>CAZTQC010000048.1:0-4309 GCA_964615685.1 uncultured Candidatus Saccharibacteria bacterium | reverse complement strand
GTGCATTCCCCCGCAAACAGGAGATTTGCGGCATACCATACAAAAATTTTCAAGGTGTGATTTTTTAAAAAGTTGACCAAAAAATGGACTGCGAAAAAACCAAAAACAAAAGCTGAAATAGATCCAATTAATAATTCAAAACCAATATCTGATAATAAGCCGGCCATACTTAAATCAAGTAATTTTTTAATTCCAGAACCAAATAAAATTGGCAAAGCGATAATAAAACTGAATTTTGTCGCGTTTTCTCTATTTAATCCAGAAAATAATCCTCCAGCAATTGTCACTCCAGAACGAGACATACCCGGAATAATTGCCAGACTCTGAAAAAAACCTATTTTTAAACCAGTCGACAAACTCATTTCTTGATTTGACTTGTTGATGTTTCTTTTTAAAAAATTTTCCGCCACTAACATTAAAAATGCTCCGAAGATCAAAGAAACGGCGACTAAAGAAGTATTACGAAAAGCGGTTTCCATTAACTCTTCGAGGAACAAGCCCAAAATTACTGCCGGTAAAGTGGCAAAAAGAATTGCTCCTAAATATATTTTTTTTTGTTTTTCTAAAGTTTTACGATTAAGAAAATTCAAACAATCTAAAATTAAACTCCAAATGGCTTTTCGAAAATAAACAAAAATTACTAAAGTTGTAGCTAATTGTAAAACCGCATCAAAAGCCAAACCATAATTAGTTTGTAACCCTAAAATCTCTCTGGCGATTATCAGATGACCTGATGAAGAAACCGGTAAAAATTCAGTTATTCCTTGGACAAAACCAAGGAAAATCACATTTAGTAAATTCATATTTGTGTTACAATAATAACATAAAATAAAAAATAATTTAGCTTATGTCTAAAAAAATACTCTTTTCTTTATTGATAATTTTGGTCAGTTTAATATTTTCTGGGACACTATTTCTTTCAAAACAAAAATATGAAACTGAGGTTCAAGAAGAAGTGAAAGAAAAACAAGTTAACATTCGGCCCTTCTCTTCTTTTGATCATATTTTAGGAAATCCTAATGCTGAAATTTTAATTATAGAATATTCAGATTTTGGTTGTGTCTTTTGTAAAGAATTTCATACTACGATGAACAGGATACTTGAAGATTATGGCAAAACCGGACATGTTGCTTGGGTTTACCGACATTTTCCAATAGAAGAATTAGAATCGAATTCTCGAGTGGCCTCAGTTGCTTCTGAATGTGTGGCAGAAATTTTAGGAGAAAGTTTCTTTTGGGATTTTTCATCAAAAGTTTTTTCCGGAGCACCAAATTCTCTCTCGAAGGAAAATTTAAAAAAAATCGCAATGAGTCTAGGAGCTCCCGCAGAAGAATATGATGAATGTTTAAAGTCAGAAAAAATTCAAAAAAAGGTAGAAAATGATATGGCTGACGGTTTATTAATTTATGAAAAAGATCCAAATTTTGGCACACCATATAGCATCATTGTTTCTAAAAATGGTTATCAGACTCAAATTGTTGGCAGCCAACCTTATTCCGTGATTAAGGAAATTATTGAAAACTTTTAAGTTGAATTTGAATTAATAAGTTAGATTTTTTAAAACTTCATATATTTTAACCATCGCCAAAGTATCTTGTTCACAATAATCCAATAAGTTTTTTCTGGTTTCTTCTTTTTCTTTTCCGACGATTTCTCCTTTTAACATTTTTCCCCAGGTTTTATTCGCAATTGCTCCATTATTTATTTTTAAATTTTCGTAAGACAATTCTGGCACCAAAACTGGTAGAACTTTTTTAATAGAAAAACTGCCTTTAAATTTAGGGTCCGCGTACATATTTTTTGAAAAAATTTCTTTTAGATCAACAATTCTTTCATTAACGTCTTCTAAAAATTTAGAATATTTTGGATTTAATTTCATCATTTCTCTATTTCTTCCCATTTCAAAAGGTTTGTGCCAAACAAGAATAGAGCCTTCTGGTCCGATATTTGAAACCATAGAAGAAACCAGGTCTTGGCTCGGTTCAGAATTTTTTTCCGCCAAAAATTCAAAATGTTGAATCTCTCCATCTTCTTTTTCTAAAACATGGAGAGAATATTGGAAGACGATGTTCTGATAAGGATAGTATCTATCAAACCAAGGAATTGCTGGCAAATAAGACTCATAATCGATGAAATAAAGAGGAAAAATTAATTTTTTCAGGAATTCTGCCACTTCTTCTTTGTCCACGATAGGCTTTCCTTTTTTGGCCACATTAACTTGAAAAAGTTGATTGTCTGATAAAGAAAAATCATCTGGAACATCTTTAATGTCTAAAATTTCATTATCAATTAACATCCCTAACTTTTTTTTATTAATTCGAGTTATATCATGAACAGCATATTTGGGAATATGAGGATTTGAATAATTAAAAGTCGTGCAATGATTTGCTGAATTTCGCGGACGATAAAGACATGAACAAAACTTCTCTTCTGGCCCCTGGAGATAATTCACCATTAATTCCATTTCCCCTTTAACTTCCGAAGAAATTTTTTGAACTTCTTCAGTCACATCAACTTTTTTAAAAAGTGAGGAATAATTAATTTCACCAAATTTTTGATAATCTGGATTTAAGTGAATCACATTAATCTTTTTGACATCTAATCCGATCAAAAGACAGACATTGTACTGAAAAGCCAGGTCGTAAATATGATTGTTAAATTTTTCTCTCTTTACTTTAGTTGTCGCTTTCACTTCTGATAATTCCCAGCCTTCGATATTATCGTTCCATTTCAAAACATCAGCTTTGATTAAATACGGCTCTTTGGCTAGGACAGCTTGAAATAAAGTTTGTTTATCTTGCAAACCTTTTTGAGTTTCTTTGATTGCACGATCAGAATTACTTTTAATTAGGAGACCTTCCGGAAACAAATTTTGAGCTTCTTTATCGACTTCTTGACCCTCTTTTACTAATTCCAACTCAAATTCAGAAAGTCGATATTGTCCAAATTCCTCTGGTCGATTTTTAGCCAACCATAAATTTTTTCGACAAAATCTAAAATTTAAATAATCGGTTTTAGTGATTTGAAAACTTTTCATGAGAAATTAATAATTTCTTAAGCGATCCGCATCGACATGTTGGCGAATTTTTTCATGAGCCTTAGCTTCAATTTGACGAATTCTTTCTCTAGTAACTCCAAATTTTTTGCCGACTTCTTCCAAAGTATGTTGCACCCCATCATTTAATCCATGTCTCAACTCTAAAATTTGTTTTTCTTTTTCCGTTAATTCATTTAAGATTTTTTGGACTTGGTCTCGTAAAATTCTTCGAGAAGCATCTTGGTCAGGAGAAAGAATCTTATCATCCGCCAAGAAGTCACTCAAAGTTGATTTTTCATCGCTATCATCTCCAACCGGGCTTTCCAAAGAAACGGTATTTTGATCAATTTTTTCAATAATATAAATTTTCTCTAAATCTAATCCCATTTCAATCGCAATCTCTTCAGACATTGGCTCTCTTCCTAATTCTTGAGAAAGTTTTCGATAAAATTGTTTGTATTTAGCAATCGTTTCAACCATATGAACGGGGACTCGAATAGTTCGAGATTGATCAGCTAAAGCTCTCGTGATAGCTTGGCGAATCCACCAAGTAGCATAAGTTGAAAATTTGAAACCTTTTTTTCGATCAAATTTACTGACTGCTTTATAAAGACCTAAATTTCCTTCTTGAATTAAATCGAGCAAAGTTAAATCTGGGCTTCGACCAACATATTTTTTAGCAATAGAAACCACTAATCTTAAATTGGCTTTGGCTAATAAGTTGGTGGCTTCTTCATCACCATTTTCGATTCTCTCAGCTAATTCTTTTTCCTCATGAGCATTAATTAACGGATACTGACCGATTTCTTTTAAGTACATTTGAATTGAATCGTATTGAGAAGGATTTTTTCCGTAAAGATATTTTTTAGTTTCGTCTTCTGGTTCAACTCCTAAAAGTCCGCCACTTTCTAAGACATCAATTTCTGCATCTTGAAATTTTTCATACAGTTCGGTCAAAAAAGGAATATCCTCTTCAACATTAGGAAATTCTTTTAAAATTTCATCATAGGTGACAAAACCTTTTTGTCGACCTTTAGTAATAACTTTAGCAGCAGATTTATTTTGTTCATCCGTTTTTTTGGAAACTTTTTTCTTTAGAACTTTTTTAGCAACCTTCTTAGGTTTAACAGTTTTTTTTCCTGTTTTTTTGATTGAAGTTTTTTTAGGAACTTTTTTATTACTTTTTTTAACTTTTTTTAAAGTTTTTTCAGTTTTTTTTATTATTTTTTTATTTTTTTTCTTTGCCATATAAAACACTATTATTCATAGTAT
>CAZTQC010000047.1:0-4403 GCA_964615685.1 uncultured Candidatus Saccharibacteria bacterium | reverse complement strand
CAAAGTGAGCGAAGGCTTTGTTAGCTTCAGCCATTTTGTGAGTATTTTCTTTCTTTCTAACTGCTTCTCCTTCTCCTTTACTAGCTAAAATTATTTCTTCGGCTAATTTTTTATGCATTGGCACTCCTTTTATATTACTAGCAGTGTTTATTAACCAAGTCATTCCCAAATAAGCTCTTCTTTCTGGGCGAACCTCAACAGGAACTTGGTAATTGGCACCCCCAACTCTTCGAGAACGAACTTCAACATTAGGAGCGGCATTTTTTAGAGCGATATCAAAGATTTCTAAAGGATTTTCTACCTTTTCTTTTTCTTTAATTATTTCAAAAGCTTCATAAACAATTTTTTCAGCAACGCTCTTTTTACCGTTCATCATCACGTGATTAATAAATTTAGTCACTTTAATAGAACCATATTTGACATCAGGCTTGATAAGATTTTTCTTTTTAATAGGTTTTCTCATATTTAAATTAAATTATTCACCTTTTTTGGCTCTTTTTACTCCATAACGTGAACGTGAATTATTTCTTTTAGCTACACCTTCAGAGTCTAAAACTCCCCGAACAACGGTATAACGAATGTTAACATCCTTTACTCGACCTCCTCTTAATAAAACAACAGAGTGTTCTTGTAAGTTGTGACCTTCTCCGGGAATATAAGCAGTCACCTCTAATCCATTAGTTAAACGAACTCTGGCAATTTTTCTCACAGCAGAGTTAGGTTTTCTAGGGGTTCGAGTTGTCACTTTTGTACAAACACCTCTTTTAAAAGGAGAGTTATAAAAAGTTGGTTTATTTTTTTCTGTGTTAAAACCACGAGTTAAAGCCACCGCTTTTGGTTTATTCGGTGCTTTGAATCTTTTCTTTTTTACCAATTGATTAATTGTTGGCATAAGTAGCGATTACTTTACTATATTAGAATTTGAATTGCAAGGGTTTTTGAAAAAAAAGTTAGAAAAAACAATAAAAGCTTTTTTTGTTTAAGTTAAAGGTAATCCTGTTAATAAAGCAGTCAAAAACAAAATTATTGGAAAAAGAAATTTTGATAAAAACAAAATAAAGAATAGCAAAATGATAAAACCATGTTTTTCTAGGTTTAAACGAATTTGTGGTGGAAAATTTGGCCATAAATTAAAAAGGATTTTTGAACCATCGAGCGGAGGAATTGGTAAAGAGTTAAAAATAGCCAAAACTAAATTCACTAAGACAATCACCAAAGCTAGAGAAATAAAATCCGAGGTGTAATTAAAATACACAGCTAATCGAATAACCATCCCGAAGAGAAAGGCCAGTAAAATATTAGATAATGGACCGGCCGCGGCCACAAATAATTCACCCCAGCGTTTATTTTTAAAGTTATAAGGATTATATGGAACTGGTTTGGCCCAACCTAAAATGAAATTTCCAGGTAAAATAGTTAATAGGACCGGTAAAATCACCGAGCCAAATGGATCAAGGTGTTTTATAGGGTTTAAAGTTAATCTTCCTGCATATTTAGCAGTAACATCCCCCATCATTAAAGCTGCGTAGCCATGTGATACTTCATGAATTATGACGGAAAAAATTAAAATAAAGATTGTAAATATTGTATATGTGGTTTCAATTTCCATTTTGGATAAAAAATTAATCTAAAAAATATAACTTGCAATATCTTTTTGCTATGATAGCATATTTCCAATATGGCAAAAGAATGTCAAATCACAGGTAAAAAAAGTATTGTTGGAGGCGGTTATTCAAACCGTACTCGTGCTACTCAATTCAATCCTTCTGGTAAAAAAAGAAAATACCCCAATCTTCAAACTAAAAAAATATTTGTTCCAGAAATTAATAAGAACGTAAAAGTAACAATTTCTACTAAAGGCATTAAAACCATCAATAAAAACGGGGCTTACAAAACTCTTAAAAAGGCAGGTTTAATATAAAATTAGAATCAAGAAAAAATAGGTTTATTTCAGCCAAATTTTTTCTCCGTCAGACTGAAAGACAATCGAACCTAAATCAGAAGTTTTTTTAATAAAGTCTTCTGATTTTATATTTAACTTCTTTTGGGTTAAATATTTTTGTAAATTTTCAATAACCTCTTCGTGAGGATGTCCATAATTATTATTAGCAGAGGCTGAAATCACAACTTTTTGAGGAGAAGTTATCTCAATAAAAGAATCTGAGGAAGATGTTTTGGAACCATGATGACCTAGCTTTAAAACATCTACATCTAACTTGTCACCAAATTCTTCTAGTAAAAAGTTTTCGATTTTAATTGAAGCATCACCGGTCATTAAAAAAGAAGTTTGACGATAAGTTAATTTTGCGACGATAGATAGATCATTTTTTTCTTCTGTCTGAAATTTAAAACTAGGCCATAAAATATCTAAAAAGATTCCGGCTTTTTCATCAATCATAATTCGATCTCCGGCTTCTAAATAACTAAGAGTTATTCCCTTTTCAGATAAAAGATTTTCGATTTTTCTAGTAACTTCTGATTGCGAACTTTCTTTGTAAAAAGAATAGAAATCAATTTTATATCTTTCAAGTATGGTTGGTGTACCGCCGATATGATCCAGGTCAGGATGAGTTGTGATAATTTGATCAAGGTGGCGATCGTAATATGGAAGAAAAGAATGAAGTGTTCGAATAATAGAATCATCGGGACCGGTGTCGATAAGAATTTGTTTTCCATTTGGTGCTTCTATAAAAATAGCATCACCTTGACCAACATTGAGAAAATTTACCGTGAGAAACTCTCGATTATCTTCGTGAAGAAAAATAGACCAAGCAAAAAGATTGCTAAACAGCACAAAGAAAATAATTGAAATTTTCCACATCTAATAAGAAATTATAAAAATGAAGAATAAATTTAAAATAAAAAAAGGTTAAAGTTTTATTTTTTAAAAAGGAGAGATTTCTTCAAAAAAGCGGAATGATTTATTAATAAAAAGAGAGTTATTAAAAAATAGAAAGAAAAAGTAATAAAAGCACTTGGGGCTTTGACGTTAATTGTTGAAAAAGAAAAATTAGCAGCTACCTTAACGATTAATAATTCAAAATTTAAAAATAAATTGGGCAAATAACCAAAAAATAATCCCAAGGGCCAATAAATAAAACTAAGAATTCCTGTCAAAAAACCGAGCAACATCGTAATTGGAATAAGGGGCAAAACGATTAAATTTACTGGTAAGGCCACAATGGAAATTTCTCCAGTCATCCTTAAAATGATTGGCAAAACAGAAATTTGAGTTGAAATTGTAGACGAAACAATTTCTCTAATACCAAACTTATCTGTGATAAAAAATAATAACTTTGTAAAATAGGGCGATAAATTAACTAAACCTAAACTGGCAATAAAAGAAAGTTGAAAAGAGGGGTCATGAAAAATAATTAATGGATTATGAATGACCATTAAAAGACCGGCAAAAATTAAACTGCGATTAATATCATATTCTCGACTAGAAAATTTTCCGATAATCGCTACAATTGCCATAATACTTGCCCTAATGACTGTGGCTCCTGAGCCAACCATAATAGCAAAACAAATCACAAAAATTACTCCGAGCAAATATTTGAATATTCTTGGTAGAAAAGAAAGAAATTTAAAAACCGCAATAACAATAATTGTAATATTGTAACCGGATAAAACAACAATATGAATTAGGCCGGTTTTTCGAAATTGACTTTCCAATTCCGCACCAAGAGATCTTTTAACCCCTAAAAGAAGTCCGCCCAATAATTCTGCTTGTGGAGATGGTAAAATTGTTGAAACTTTTTTTAAGAAATCATTTTTAAATTTAAAAAGAAGGGCGGCTAAATTAAAAGACGGATTTTTTTCTAAAATTTTTATGTCAGCAAAATAAATTAACGAAAAGATTTTATCTTTTGCTAAAAAATTTTGATAATCAAATTCTATTCCATTCTCATTATCAAAATTTTCTGGCTTTTGTAATTTTCCGGAAATTTCTAATAAGTCTCCGGTCTGATATTCCGGATATTTTGGAATTGAAATTAAAAGGTTTTCTTTGGGAAATAAAACTTTATGATCTGTTTTGACAGAATGAATTTTTATTTTTAGTCTCGTTTTTAGAGAACCAATTTCCGGTTCGGAAAAAACTTTGCCTATTATTAATACTTTTTGATCGTAATATTCAGAGAGTCTTGTTTCTTTTAAAATTAAACTCGAGCGACATATTCCAAATAAAAAAGCCATCAAAAAAATTAAAAAAATAATTCTAAAAGAATTTTTATTAAAAAAATAAATGAAAATTAAACCAATCAAGAAAAAGAGGCCACCAATAAAAACATCAACTTCATTTAAAAAATAAGCAAACACCCCCAATAAAAACCCGCCCGTAAATACATAAAGCAACCATGTTTTGATCACTTCTTAATTATGATTTAAAAAAGAATAATGTC
>CAZTQC010000046.1:0-4470 GCA_964615685.1 uncultured Candidatus Saccharibacteria bacterium | reverse complement strand
TTTTTGAATCCTGATCGTATTAGTATGCCAGATATTGATATTGACTTCAGCGACGATGGACGTCAGCAGGTTATTGATTATGTTGTAGAAAAGTATGGTCGTAACAAAGTTTCGCAGATTATTACTTTTAACTTTATTTAAACGAATGAATAAGAATAATAAGACTTTTTATATCACAACAACTTTGCCTTATGTGAATGCCCAGCCTCACATCGGTTTTGCGATGGAAGTTATTCGAGCTGATATTGTGGCTCGATACAAAAGAATTCAAGGTTTTGATGTTTTCTTTAATACTGGAACAGATGAGCATGGAATAAAAATTTATCAAACCGCTTTAAAAGCCGGAATTGACCCTCAAACTTTTGTGAATAAAAATGCCCAAACATTTTTGGAATTAAAAGAAACTTTGAATTTAACTTTTGATCGTTTCATTCGCACCACTGAGAAAGATCATAAAGAAATTGCTACAAAATTTTGGCAAAAATGTGCGGAAGCTGGATATATCTACAAAAATAAATATAACGGATTATATTGTGTCGGATGCGAAATGTTTATTACCGAAAAAGACTTAGTAAATGGTGAATGCCCCCATCATCCAGGAGTTAAGTTGGAATTTTTGGAAGAAGAAAATTATTTTTTCAAATACTCAGCTTTTGCTGATCAATTACTAAAACTTTATGAAAAAGAGGATTTTGTCATTCCTGATTATCGATTAAAAGAAGTAAAAAATCTGGTGAAAAGTGGCTTGGAAGATTTCAGTATTTCTCGTTTGAAAGAAAAAATGCCGTGGGGAATTCCGGTTCCTGGAGACGAAGATCATGTAATGTATGTTTGGTTTGACGCTTTAACGAATTACATTTCAACAATTGGCTGGTCTACAGATTCAGAAAATTTCGAAAAATATTGGGTTAAGGGAACTCCTACTCAATATTGTGGTAAAGATAATTTGCAACAACAGGCAGCTCGTTGGCAAGCAATGTTAATGTCAGTGGGTCTTCCTCCTTCAGATAAAATTATTATTGACGGATTCATTATTAGCGGTGGTCAAAAAATGTCTAAATCAATCGGAAATGTAGTTAGTCCATCTTCAATTATTGATGAATACGGTACAGAGGCTCTTAGATTTTTTGTTTCAAATGAACTTCATCCTTTTGAGGACAGTGATTTAACTGAAGAAAAAATGAAGGAATCGTATAACGCTAATTTAGCCAACGGTTTAGGTAATGTTGTTAGTCGAGTTTTGAAAATGGCAGAAACCAATCTCCAGAATCCTGTTGAAATTAAGGATGTAGAAATACCTCAAAGTTATCATGACTCTTTTGATAAATATAATTTGCAAGAAGCCACTGATCTTATTTGGAAAAATATTAGTGAAATTGATCAAAAAATTACAGATACTGAACCTTTTAAAATAGTTAAAAGTGATCCGGAAAAAGGTCAAGAAATCATTTCTAATCTAGTTCAAGAAGTCTATCGAGTAGCTATTATGCTTGAACCATTTATGCCAGAAACATCTTTAATTATCCAAAAAGCCGTTAAAGAAAATAAAAAACCAGAATCATTATTTATTCGTAAAGAGTAATTATATGTCATTTAACTATATTGATATTCACGCTCACCTTAATTTTGAGGATTATGAAAATGATAGGGAAGAAGTTATAAATCGTGCTTTAGAAAATAGGGTTACTTTTATAAATATTGGAACGAATAGGAAAACTTCGGAAGAATCTATTAAATTAGCAGAAAAATATGACTCTGTGTATGCCACGATTGGTCTTCATCCTATTTATACAAATTTTTTAAAAGAGAATGGTCGAGAAATAGAAGCTGAAGAATTTGATTATGATTTTTATTTAAATTTAGCTCGTCATCCAAAAGTGGTGGGGATTGGAGAATGCGGCTTAGATTATTTTCATTTACAGGGAGATAAAGAGAACGCTCAAAAAAAACAAAAAGAAGTTTTTGAACAACATTTGAATTTAGCCTTAGTGGCAGATAAACCGTTGATGATTCATTGTCGAGATGCCTATAAAGAAATTTTAGAAATTTTAGAAAAGTTTCAAAAAGAAACAAATTTTCAATTGAGAGGGAATTTCCATTTTTTTGTTGGAGATGAAAAAATAGCTCAGAAAATTTTGAATTTAGGATTTGACCTTTCCTTTACAGGAGTTATAACTTTCGCTTCTCAATATCATAACTTAGTCAAAAATGTTCCCTTGGAAAGAGTTTCCATTGAAACAGATTCTCCGTATGCAGCGCCAATTCCATATCGAGGTCAGCGCAATGAGCCGGTTTATGTTCAGGAAATAGCTCAAAAAATTGCCGAAATTAAAGGCTTAAAAATAGATGAAGTTACTGAGCAATTATTAAAAAACGCTTCAAATTTATTCAAAATTAAGTTTTAGATGGACCGAAATCTCATCTTTACTTTTTCCAAAATATCTGATATTCTCTAGAACATGTCGGAAAAAAAAGAAATACAATCGACAGAAAACGCAAAGCTCTACGAGCTTGGATTTCATATCATTCCCACAGCAACCGAAAAAGAGGTCGCTAGTGTGTTTTCTAAAATAAAAGAAGTCATTATTAAAAATAACGGGTCAGTAGTAAAAGAAGGTGAGCCTAAATTAACTAAATTGGCTTACATAATTGTTAAAAAAATAAAGGCTAAAAACGAAAGATTCAGCAATGCTTTTTTTGCCTGGGTTAAATTTAATGCCGAATCATCTGATATCGCCGGTGTTAAAAAATCTTTAGATGCTAACAACGACATCATTCGTTATCTTATCGTGAAAACAGTTGATGATGATGAACATAGTACTGTTAAATTAGCGGAAGAAGAATCTGAAGTTGAAGAGGGCGAAGAAGATGAAGTTGAAGAAACTGAAGAAGGAGAAAAAACCGAGGGAACCGAGGAAGTTAAAGAAACTGAGGTAACCGAAAAAAACGAAAAAATCGAAAAAAACGAAGAAGTTGAGAAAGAAAAAGAGATTGAGACAGAAGCCTCTCCTGAAAGTTCTGAAGAAGTTCTAAAATAAAGATCAAATTTTGAATTGACGATTCAAATAGATTTTGACAATATATAATCATGTATTTAAATAAAGCATTAATTATCGGAAATTTAACTCGAGATCCTGAACAAAAAGCATTACCATCAGGAATTCAAGTTACTTCTTTCGCAGTAGCCACAAATCGTGTTTATAAAGATAGAGATGGTAATAAAAAAGAGGTTGCCGAATTTCATAACATTGTTGTTTTCGGACGACAAGCTGAAACTTCCGGTCAATATCTTAAAAAAGGTCAAAGTGTGTTAGTAGAAGGGCGTTTACAAACAAGGAGTTGGGAACAAGATGGGGTAAAGAAATATAGAACGGAAATTATTGCTGATAGGGTTCAATTCGGGCCAAAAGCAGGGGCTGTTAGTGGGGGAAGTTCAAATACGATAGATGACTCCTCTTCACAAATTCCACCAGCATCTAGTGATGATAGCCAAATTGAATATCCAGAAGATGAAATAAATCCTGATGATATTCCTTTTTAATCTAATAATAAGAGAATAAAGATCAAGTAAATATGGAAAATAATAATAAAGATTGCTTTTTTAAGAAAAACAATATCACTCATATTGACTACAAAGATGTATCTGTTCTGAAAAAATTCATAAATCCACACGGACGAATTTTGTCACCAAAAAGAACCGGTGTATCAGCCAAAAGTCAAAGAAAATTAGCGATGGCTATAAAAAGAGCTCGCTTTATGGCTTTGATGCCCTTTGTTGAACGATAAAAAAGTAGGGAATTTTAAATTAAAAAACCTCTCATTGAAACATAAAAATGAGAGGTTTTTTAATTTTTTAACTAACCCTTTCAATATATTCTCCTGTTTCGGTGTTTACTCTAACAATTTCGCCTTCAGTGATGAAGATAGGTGCATTTATCACCGCTCCAGTTTCAAGAGTGATTTGCTTGTTCGCTCCATTGGCAGTGTTTCCTTTAACTGCGGGAGGGGCTTCTTTAACAATCAAGTCTATTTTTATTGGAACTTCAATTCCTATGATTTTATCATTGAAAAACATGGCTGTTATTTCGGAATTTTCCTTAATAAATTTACCCTTGCTTCCAATAATATTTTCATCTAACCAAAAACGCTCGCTTGGATTCTCTACTTTTGAAAACCAATATTCATTAATATTGGTTTGTCGATTTTGTTTTTTATATAAAAATTTAATTTTATTCTTATCAATTTCTGCTTCTTCGACGTTATCTGAATTGTGAAAAGTGTGATTTTTAATACTATTACTGATCAAATTACGTAATTTTGTTTGATTGACTGGTTTTCTTTGTTGCTTTCGAAAAACATGAGAACTTAAAACTTCGTAAGGTTCATCACCTAAAATGATATATTTTCTTTCTTTTATTTCGTTGTAGTCTAACACTTTTTTATTCTTTAATTTTCTTATAAATCTCTTTT
>CAZTQC010000045.1:0-4542 GCA_964615685.1 uncultured Candidatus Saccharibacteria bacterium | reverse complement strand
AAGAATTTTTTAAATTAATCTTTTTTTAAACTTTTCAATTAACAACACCTCTTGAGGATTTGTCCCATAAATATTAGCCAAACCTAAGGCCACCCAATTAGCTAAAAGAACCGATTTAAAGACTTTTTCTAATTCTGAATCGCCTTCTAAAAATAATGAAGTCACGGAATAACCCATTTCTTGATATAAGTCTTCAGTTATTTTCATACGGAGTTCAATTTTAGGAACATCTTCTGAGTCGTGCAGAATGATAAAATGAAAATTTTCAGAAATCTTTTTATTCGATTCAATTCCCTCAAAACTCTGCATCTCATTGTGATTCAATTCTGGAAAAATGTTGAAGTAAGCAGGAATTTTTCCAGTTTCATTCAGAATTATTTTCCAAATGTAAGCCAATGGTTGATTTTGATTAGAAGAGTAAATAACTGGAACATTATTTTTTAAAGTTTCAGCAATTTCCAAACCCTGTTCTCGAATTAATTCTGAATCAAGAATATCTCTTAGGTTTTGAAGTTCAGGAACCAGGTCTGGGCTAACTAAAGAAGCTAGAGCAATTGACATAAAACCAAGAGCTGTTCGAGGCTGTAAACCAACAGAAGGCATTAAAATATAAGGTAACTGATTTTTTTTAGCAAATTCAAGCAACTTTCCTCCTGTAGTAATAATTGCGAGGTCATAACCTTTAGAATAAGCTTCTTCAGCAAAATCAAAAGTCTCTTCTGTATTTCCAGAATAGGAGTTTGCAATTAGAAGACTTTCCGTCATAAATTCACCTTCATATGGTGGCAAACCATAATCAGAATGAATATGAAGATTGATTCCTGGTCTAAAAATGTGAAAAAGGCCGGCGGCTAAATGTGATCCCCCCATTCCAGCGGTAATAAAATTTTTATAATTATTTTTTAATTTTTCAGAGTTTTGAATTTCCGGTTGGAATTCAAACTGTTCGGCGAATTTTAAAATTGAATCTTCCATGTTTATTGCTTATTTTTCATTAATTTAACTAAATCGTCTATTTAATAATTATACTACTTATTTCTTTTTTTAAATCCCCAATCAAATGGCTTTTTAAAATTCATTTTAACTTATTAAGAGAAACTGGATCTGTGCCTTTAGGATATTTTTCCAAAGGTAAATTCGACCACTGATCATAAATTTTAGTAATTAATTTCCATTGAGCCAAAATTTCTGGAGTACTTGGAAATAGGGTTTTGTCTCCCAATAATGCATCATAAAAAACTTTATCGTAAGCATCAATTGGCTTCTCAAAAGAACTGTAAGAAAAATCTAATTTTTTTTCTTCCAAATCAAATTTTAAATCAGAGGTTTTTTTCCAAAAACCAACAGATATCTTTGTTTCTGGTTGAACAGAAATAGTGATGGTGTTGCCGTAATAACAAATATCTTCTGCTAAACAAACACAGCTGTCTTTTTCTTTGAAAGTAATTTTGATTTCAACTCGATCTTCAGAAAGAGCCTTTCCGCTTGAAATGAAAAAAGGAACGTCTTTCCATCTTTTGTTTTCTATTTTTAATTTAAGTTGAAAATAGGTTTCGGTTTCTGAATTTTTATCAATTCCAGATTCTTTTAAATAATTATCATATTGTGCTCGAAAGGCATATTCGGAAAGGTTTTTAGTATAAGGAACAATTTTGGAAATAATTTTATATTTAGCTTTTGAAATTTTCTCCGGACTAAGTCCTTTCGGATCATCCATAGCAATTAAAGCCAGCATTTGTAAAATGTGATTTTGACCGACATCTCGCAAAGCCCCAATTGAATCATAAAAATTAGCTCGATCAGCTAAATTATTTTTTTCAAAAATATTAATTTCAACTTGTTTAATCAAATCCTTATTCCAAACCGGCTCAAAAATAGCATTCGCGAACCTAAAAGCGATAATATTTTGAAGAACCTCTTTGGCTAAATAATGATCGATTCTAAAAATTTGGTCTTCATCAAAAAGTTTTATTAATAATTTATCAAGACTTCGCGCCTCATTAATGTTACTTCCAAAAGGCTTTTCAATTAACAAACGAGTCCAATTATCTTTTGTTTTTTTAGGAAAAGGTTCGATAAGATTTGATTCGTCTAAATTTAAACATATCGGCTTATATAAATTAGGTGGCGTTGCCAAGTAAAATAATTTATCAGAACATAAGCCTCCTGTTTTATCTAAATTTTTTAAATATTTCTTCAATTTTTCGTAACTGGCCAATTCATTAATATCTCCTTGAACATAGTAAATGTTACTTAAAAAACTATCTATTAAAAAATCTGAATAATCTTGATTTTTTTGTTCAAGAGCATCTCGGACAAATTCACGATAATCATTATCTGAAAATTCCTTCCGAGAAAAACCGACAATCTTAAAGTTTTCTTGAAGAATTTTTTTTTCTTTTAAATCTAAAACTGCTGCAAAAATTTTATTTTTTGCCAAAACTCCTGTTCCTCCAAAAATAACGAGGGTGATTGGTTTGCAGCTTTTCATATTTAAATTCTTATAGGAATTTTTTTATTCTAACACAATAAATCTTCCTTATTTCGAACAACGCAAATCACAAAAACCACAATGTTCACAGTTTTCTCCCGAATCAGGAATCTCTTCTGTCTCGAGAGTCTCTTTAATTTTAAAAATTATAGGTTCAACCCATTCTGGTTTTCCTAGATATTCCAGAAGGGTGATTTCAAAATCAAGTTTTTGATTAAATTTTTCGAACGAAGTTAAAGCATTTGCGTAAACAAAATATCCAATTTCTGAAACTTCAAAGCCTTTCTGACGCAGAAGCCATTGATAAACTTCCATCTGTCTTTTATAAGAATCTTTCCAAGAATCATTCAAAGAAATTTTCTCCTCTTTACTGGTAGCTTTATAATCAACAACAATTAATTCATTTTTTGAATTTAGCCAAAGATCATCCACGGCACCAGAAATCGTCATATTCGTCGGTTTGTGAACAAATTGAACTCCTTCAAAATTTTCTCGCCACTCGTTTAAATCAGGATGTTTAAAAGGCTTGGCGTCAATTTTGTATTTTTCCATCAAAGGGTGTTTTTCTCCCTTTTCTCGATAAATATCAAATTCCTTTTTTAATAAAGTATCAACCGCTAAATTTAAATTAAAAGGAGGAAAAGGAGGGCGTCTAATACCAAGCTTATTGTCCAGGTAAAAACATTTGGGACATTCTAAAAATAAATCTATTTTTGAACGACTAAGTTTCCAGTTCGGTCCACCATAATTCCAACGAGAATCTCTTTTTTTATAAGGTTTTTGTTGCATGAGATTATAATTTTAACACATTATTCCATAATCTCTGAGACGGCCTTTTTAAATTGTTCACCCCGATCTTCAAAATTTTTAAACATTCCAAAACTGGCCGAAGCGGGAGATAATAAAACAACTTCTCCGGCTTCGGCTTTTTGTTTCGCCAACTTAACTGCTTCTGACATACTTTTCACTATTTGCCACCCCACTCCGTTTTCATCAGCTAAATTTTGCATTTTTTTATTAATTTCATTATCAAGAATTATCATAAATTTTACATATTGATTAATAGGATCTTTAAGCATTTCAAAAGAAACTTTTTTATCAGTTCCTCCAGCAATCAAAACAATATTTTTATGATCTCCAAAAGCCTCTAGGGCAATTCTTGTGCTATCTGGAGTAGTTGATTTTGAATCATTAATATATTTAACTTCCGAAATTTCACCTGAAAATTCTATTCGATGTTCCAAACCTTTATATTTTTTAATAGCTTCAATAATCTTTGGAGTAAGAGAAATATTAAGCCTTTTTAAAACAGTCAGAACAAGGGCAATATTTAATAAATTATGATCGCCTTTTAGATTACGAGAGTTTGGATCTAAAAAATTTTCTAATTCTGGCGAAATTTCAGATAAAGAAACTCCAAAAACATTAATATCTTCTACTTTTGGTAAAATATATTTTTGAATACCAGGATCATCGACAGCAAGAATTAAGTCTGTTTTTTGTTTAGCAACAATTTTGTATTTTTCCGAAGCATAAATATTAATATCGTTTTGATGTCGATTTAAATGATCTGGAGTGATGTTTGTAATAACGGCGATATCAACATAATCTTCTGGTTTAAAAAGTTCGGCTTGATA
Organism: uncultured Candidatus Saccharibacteria bacterium; assembly: GCA_964615685.1. Taxonomy (GTDB): domain Bacteria; phylum Patescibacteriota; class Minisyncoccia; order Phycocordibacterales; family JAACPR01; genus CAZTQC01. The sequence continues at coordinate 414 of CAZTQC010000045.1, read as the reverse complement.
ACTAGAAATTTCTACAATAGAAATTGTACCCTTTGACGGTTTTTTAGAAAATTCATCTAAGGGTGATTGCCCAATATTACCAACCAGAACGGAGGGTTGTCCGGCAGTTCGTAGAACTTCATGTAAAAGTGAGACAGTAGTGCTTTTACCATTTGTTCCAGTCACACCAATAATTGGGCCAATTTTGTGCCATTCTGGCAAAAATAGAGTTAAGTCGTTATAAACGGGGATGTTATTTTCAAAGGCTTTTTGAATCGTTTTATTAGATAATGGTACCCCAGGACTAGCCACTAATAAATCAAAATTTGAAATATCTTCAATAAAATCAGTTTGGAAATTAAAGATAATATTTTCATATTTTTCGAATTTCTGAATTAGACCCGAATCGAAGTCTTCCTTTTTTCTAGCATCATA
>CAZTQC010000044.1:0-4611 GCA_964615685.1 uncultured Candidatus Saccharibacteria bacterium | reverse complement strand
TACAAAAAATTACCACATTACCAAGAGCGTGGGTTCATGGTAGTTTAAATCCTAGCCCTGTTTTATTTTGCATAGAAATAAGATAACCCCTCCACACGCCCCTCCCCAAACTTAAAAAATGGGGAAAAAAATTCCAAAGCCCTTCATTTAATGTTATTCTCTTAATATAGAGAAAAAGATTATTTTTTAGTATTTTTATAAATTTAACATTATGGAAAACGTACAATTCGAAGAAAATAAATATCAAGCACAAGCTTATCAAAATGTTAGTGGGGGCACGAGTAAAATGGCCGACTTTTTAGTCAATAAAGGTATTGCCAAAAGCCCTGAAGCAGCAGAAAAAATATTGATCGTAGCAACTATTATTATTTTTGCTTTGGCTATTTTTATTGCTTTTCGAACTCTTCAAGGGAGCCCAACCGCAGGTACAGGCGAACTTCTACCGGCCGAAGAAATGATGTTAGAAGGAGAAATGATCGTGGAATAAAATTTTCTCCTTAAAGGAATAATGATTAAAAAATCAAAAGTAAAAGGCTTCACCCTCATTGAACTTCTGGTCGTCATCGCGATTATCGCTCTGTTATCGAGTGTGGTAATAGCTTCAATTTCTAAAGCGAGACAAACGGCTGAAATACGAAAATTTGAACAGGAATTAATCAATATTCGTACAGCAATTCAATTGTATCGGGAGAAGCATAATGGGGCTTGGCCAACTATAAGTACCACTAGTTGGACTACTTTTAGTTCTTTACTACCGGAATTAGTCGCGGCAGGAGTATATAACAAATCAACAATTGATTTACCGTCTGAACTTTATTCCAGCGGAGCATCTCCTGCTACATTCCGTGGTCCAAAAATTGCGCCAAATTCGCCTTATGTGATGAGTTGTGGTGGTCCAAATCATAAAGATGTTTATTTTGTTTTAAATTTTAGAATGAAAACACCAAACCATCCAAATGTTACACTACCCAAAACTTATTATAACGGTGCTATATATGGATCGAGTTATTATTACTGCCTAGAAATACGATAACTTTTCTCTCCCCTTTTTTCGTTAAACCAACCCCACAAACTCATTATCCGAAATATTTTTATGTACACTGTTAGCGTATTTTTTCATACTCATTAAAATTCCCAGCGAAGCAAAAGAAATTAGCAAATTGGTCCCCCCATAGCTCATAAAAGGCAAAGTTAGACCAGTAATAGGCATCAAACCGATATTCATTCCAACATGAACTACAAAATGACTAATGAACATGATGGCCACCCCAAGTCCAAACAATATTTCGAAATTCGTCGCGCCATGAGTAGCATTCACTAAAATTCTCCAGATAATTAAACTATACAATAGAAATAATAAGATCACTCCGACAAAACCCCACTCTTCAGCATAAGCAGCAAAAATAAAGTCGGTTTGATATTCCGGCAAGAAACTTAAACGAGACTGAGTACCGTATCCCACTCCCTTACCTAAAATTTGCCCGGAGCCAACAGCAATAGTTGATTGGTAAGCGTTATAACCAGATCCTTGAATATCTTGCAAAGGATGCAGAAAATTTAAAATTCTGGCTTTTTGATAATCCTGCAAAACAAAAAACCATAAACCTCCAAAGGTTACCACTCCTAAAATGAAAAGAATTAATAAATGTTTCTTAGAAAGACCAGAAACCATCACCATTCCAAACCATAAAGCAAAGATAATTAAAGCTGAGCCAAAGTCCGGCTGAAGAAAAATTAAAAAAAACAAAATAAAAGCGTAAACACCAGAAACAATTAAGTGACGAAAATTTCGAATTTCAATGTGCCTTCGAGAAAAATATTTCGCCAAGGTGATAATGAGCGCCAACTTAGCAAAATCGGCTGGCTGAAAAGAAAATCCTCCAAAAGAAAACCAGGATTGAGCTCCTTGAAAAATTGAACCGATTAAGAATAAGAGTAGAAGAGTTGAAACTGAAATAACATAAAGCCACACCACCACCGGAGTTCTTCTTAAAAATTTTAAATCAACTAAACTTAAAAAAATAAAAACGAGAACAGAAACAAAAAGCCAAATTATTTGTTTATTAAAAAAGGAATTCTCAATCGCAAAAGAATTCATGGTAATTAGACCAAAGAAAACGATTAAGAAAACGGGAATCATTAAAATCCAATCGATTGATTGAACCCATTTCTTGGCAAAATTAATTAAATTCATAAAGAGGAATAATTTCGAATCTGGTGATTTTTCCGTCAAAAGTTCTTGGCCAAGTAAAAAGGATGTCTTTACTTGTGTTTGGATCGAGAGATTCCACAAAAGTGCTGGAAACATTTAAAGCATTGTCATCTTTATCATATAAAATTCCTACCACATCAATGTTATGGACTTTACCAAAACTAATATTTGTTAATTTAGCCTTAATTCGAGTAGAAAAATCAACTGTATTAATCTTTTCATCTCCAATCACAATAATGTTTTCCCGAGGAGTTTCTTTTTCCCAAAAAGGTTCTTCAATAATTTCAAATTGCACTCGAGTGGGTTTTATTTTTCCAGCATTTAAAGTATTTTCAATCACCGGTGTAATTTCTCTCGGATGAATTCGAGCTGAGCCAATTTTTTCGGCCAAAATTGCATTTTCTTTATCAAATAAAGTAAATTTATACAACAAAGATTTTGTACCAGAATCTAAATTTTGATTTTCCAGATAAGCGATAACATTATAAATTCCAGAGCCAACCTCAAAAAATCTTTCCCAATGAACTAATGGACTCAGGGCTTGACCAGGGCAAAGCAAATCACAATTTCCTCCGCAATCAATCCCCCTTTCACTTCCGTTTTTCTTATTATCAAAACAGGTTGGTTCTTCGTAATATTTAAAAAATAAAAACAAAGAAGCGGGAATTGTTAAGAGTAAAAAGACTCCTAATAAAATAGCGTTTCTTCTTCTTTTACCCCAAGTAGACATTAATTTATTCTAACATTAAAAATTTTTCAAACCAATGAATAACTCAGAAAAAAGAAAAAACTCACTGAATTACGAGTGAGTTTTTTCAAATTAAATACTTAGTCCTGGCGACTAGCTACTTTCCCCATAAAGAGTATCATCGCCACAACAATGCTTAACTGCCGTATTCGGAATGAGAACGGGTGTTTCCATTGCGTCGAGTCACCAGAACCAAATATTCAATTTGGCGAGCCAAAAGTTTAAAACTATATTTTCTATATTAGTATTGTTGTTCTAAAACATAACTTTTCTCAATTTTTAAATTAAGAAAAAATGTGATGTCCAGATTTCCTAATAGGAATGGGATAATTAGTACACCTCAGCTAAACACATTACTGTGATTACACTTGGTGCCTATCAACGTGATCATCTCTCACGGTCCTCATAACGATTCCTGATCTTGAAGTTGGCTTCCCGCTTATATGCTTTCAGCGGTTATCCATTCCCGACATAACTACTCGACAATGCCGTTGGCACGACAGCCGATACATCAGAGGTCAGTTCACTCCGGTCCTCTCGTACTAGGAGCAAATCTTCTCAAGAATCAACGCCTGCAGTAGATAGGAGACCAACCTGTCTCACGCATCTTTTCACTTATTACGAAGTGGATTGGACTATATCTTCTTCCTTCAATTTTTAAAAATTGTGGGGAAGGTTGGTGTGTAGTCTCTACGGGCGTCTCTGAAATAAAATTTCTAAAACTTCCCTCGGAATTGCCCTTTCATTTTTTAATTTTTGAAGTCGGGTTTTTCCGATATTAACCAACTAACTTTCTCATACTTTCATATGAGAAGCGCCGTGATTTATCTCTATTTTTTAACGAAAAGACTCTTATTTTTAAATCTTTGTTTGATTTTGTTTGGTTTGATAACCCTCGAATTGATTCAGATTGATTCACGCTCCAAAAAATTCGAAAATATTGTCTTTAAGAATTCTGATCGTCACTCTTTTTAGAGAGTGAACGGTCTGAACCCAGCTCGCGTACCTTTTTAATTGGCGAACAGCCAAACCCTTGGGACCTTCTTCAGCCCCAGGATAAGGTGAGCCGACATCGAGGTGCCGAACACTGCCGTCGATATGAACTCTTAGGCAGTACCAGCCTGTTATCCCCAGGGTAACTTTTATCCGTTAATCTCTGGCCGCATCTAAAGCGGACCTTCGGTTCACTATGTTCTACTTTCGTATCTGTTCGACATGCACGTCTCACAGTTAAGCCAGCTTATGCCATTACACTATCGGCACGGTTTCCATTCGCGCCTAGCTAACCTTTAAACTCCTCCGTTACTCTTTAGGAGGATAGCGCCCCACTAAAACTACCTGCCAGATAATGTTCCACCAAGTTTTTGCCATGGAGGTTAGATTACATATTTTTATAGAGTGGTATTTCACTGACGACTCCACTTTTCCCAAAAGAAAAGCATCAAAGTCTCCCACCTATTCTACGCAATAAAAACATGCAACCAATATCAAGCTATAGTAAAGCTCCTGGGGTCTTCTCGTCTAACTGCAGGTAGGCGGCATCTTCACCGCCACTGTATTTTCACCGAGCAAGTCCCCGAGACAGTTTCCCAGTCGTTACACCATTCGTGCGCGTCTGAACTTACCAGACAAGGAATTTCGCTACCTTAGG
>CAZTQC010000043.1:0-4641 GCA_964615685.1 uncultured Candidatus Saccharibacteria bacterium | reverse complement strand
TTCCAAAAACCTTGACACAAAATTCATTAAAAATAAAACATCGGTTCAAGAGGCTTCGCCTTTTGTCGGAGAAAGTGGATTAAAAGTTTTTAGAATCTTATCAAAAGTCCAAGTTCCCGCCTGAAACTTTTCTGAATAAAAATCAGAAAAACCGGTATCTTCCGCATCAAGATGTTGAATTAATTCTTGATCGATTAATAAATGAGCCTCATCAGACTTCACTAACTTTCGACCGAAATTTTTCCAAATTAAACCAGAAGCAGCGTAAGGAACTCCGTTTTCTCTTTTTCCGGCCCCACCCAGTTGGTGATGATCAAAAACTTTTTGGGAAAAATCATATCGACCACCAGTATCTAAGACAATATCAGCCTGAGAAATAATCTTCGGATCTCGACTACGAATTACTTTTATTTGACCTTGATAATATAAATTTAAAATGGCTACTCCAAAAATATCATCAGCGTGAAAATTACCATTGTGAGTGACAATATTTATTTTTTTTCGAAAAAGATTTTTGAATTTCATTTTTTAAGAATTCCTAAGTATAGATATTTGCAAATAGCTCCAACGGCCACCAGGGTAAAAATAAATCGAATTAAATTTCCAACATAAGGAATAAATTGTAAAAGAGTCAGAAAAACGATTCCGATGGTGGCATTGGAAAAAGAGACATTGTTCTCTTTTTCTTTTTTTAATAGACGAGAAATGATTGTTCCGATAAAAATTCCGGAAATCGATGGGGCGATAATAAAAATAAAAAGATAAACTAACAAAATTAAAAAACCGATCGGTGAAGCGACGAGACTAATAAATAAAATTAGAATGATTAAAGGAATAACAAATAAGGACAAAAGACCATATAATAAGCATTTTAGAAAAGAAGAAATGGCCAAATCATTAGTTTCCTGAGTAAAAACTCGAAAAATATAAATCAAAAGAAAAGCCACAATTAAAGTGGTAATAAATCTTAAAATTATCCAGAAAGTTAGCAAGTTTAAAATCGTTGATTTAACCACTCCGGTTTCTCGAATAGTTTGAATTTCGTTAAAGATGATATTTCCTGAGACCTCGGCTCCAGAAATTTGTTCAGCTCGGAAAGGGGCATAATATTTTAAACTTCCTAAAATTTTAGCATTTGAACCAAAAGTCATTCTTTGAGTCATCGCTTCAATTTCAGTATTCACTTCTCCATTTAAATTTATTTTTCCAGCAACAACTTTTAATTTATTTTGTAAATAACTATTTTGATTAATTTCTACTCCCACCAAAATTGATTCTCCTAAAATTTCAGCCCCTTCGACTAAATTTACAACTCCTCCAAAAATAACCAAGTCGCCGGAAACTTTTCCTTGTAAATTAATTTCTCCTCCAATAATTCTTAAATCTCCTTGAATTTCTCCTAGAATATTTGAGTTCCCTCCAAGGATAGTCGCATCGCCTTTCACCAATCCATCAATCACCACCTCTCCGCCAACCACCACTACATCTTGATTAAATTCGTTATTTAAAAGGACATTTCCTCCAGCGACATAAAAATTATCCGCAATGATTTGCTGATTGGAATAAATTTCCAAACCTGTTTGAATTTGAGCGGCAAAAGCATTAGGAGCATTTAAAAAGAATAAAGCAATAAGGAAAAAAAGGCTAAAAAAAGGAGTTTTTTTCATATTTTTTAGAATATCATAATTAAAATTCTTCGACAATATTAAAATAAAGAGCTCTTTCTAAAAAGTTTATTTTTTAATTTCCCAACCTTCGGCTAAATATGATTCGGCCTTTTTATATTTGATTTCTATTTCGTCGTCGTCTTTCACTAGAATTACTTTTTCGTTTCGACCAATTTTTTCTTCTTCTTTCAAAGGTTGAGAAACTTTATTTTCTGAAGAATTTTTGCCACCTACTAATTGAACTTTTTTAATATTTTCTTTTAATCGTTCTTCCTCTTTTTTAAAAGCTCCCTCTCCAACGTTAGGAATCATTCTGACTAATTGTTCGTAAATTCCGTTTTGCATATTTCTAAATAAAATCAAAGATTCTTTTTTATACTCAATTAAGGGATCTCTTTGACCATAAGCTCGCAAATTAACGCTAGAACGCAAATAGTCCATCGTTTCTAAATGTTCAACCCAAAAAGTATCAATGCTCTGTAAGAACATTCGGCGGAAAATATTGTACCACTCTTCTTTACCAAGCAAATCTTTTTTTTCTTCAATAGATTTTTGAATTTCTTCTCCTCCATGTTCAATAACTTTAGCCAACTCTTCTTCAATTTTTTCTTCTTCTCCCAAAAGAAGGGCTCGGCGACGTTCATAAATGGAAGCTCGATGAATATTAATTACACTGTCAAATTCAAGCAAATGTTTTCGAGCATCGAAATTGAAACCTTCGATTTTAGTTTGAGCAGATTCCAAAGAACGGGTAATCATGGAATTCTGAATCGGCTGATCTTCTGGCAAACCCATTTTTTCCATCAAACTTTTGACCGTATCGGAAGCAAAAATTCTCATTAAAGAATCTTCGAGAGAAACAAAAAATTGAGTGTGGCCAGGATCGCCTTGTCGACCGGATCGTCCTCTCAATTGATTATCGATTCGACGAGCTTCGTGACGCTCTGTTCCTAAAACAAAAAGTCCGCCGAGGTCTTTCACTTCTTGATATTTTTCTAGGTCAAAAGGAGCTCCTCCTAATTTAATGTCCACTCCTCGACCGGCCATATTAGTCGCGATAGTTACTCCATTTTTTCTGCCGGCTTGAGCAATAATTTCTCCTTCATGTTCGTGATTTTTCGCGTTCAAGAGACTATGTTTTACTCCCTCTTGAGTTAAATAATTCGAGAGCTGTTCGTTCTTTTCAATTGAAACAGTTCCCACCAAAATAGGTTGGCCAGTTTCATTAATTTCTTTAATTTTTTTTGTTAAAGCCTGTAACTTCCCTTTTTCTGTTCGAAAAATAAAATCTTGTTCATCTTTTCGAGCCATCGGTTTATTGGTTGGAATAATAACCGTATCTAACCGATAAACTTTAAAAAATTCTTCGGCGGAAGTTTCTGCTGTTCCTGTCATACCGGACAATTTCTGATACATTTTAAAATAGTTTTGATAAGTGATCGATGCAAAAGTTCGTGATTCTTGTTGAACTTTTAGTCCTTCTTTTGCTTCCACCGCTTGATGAAGTCCTTCTGACCAGCGACGAGAGGGTTGCAGACGGCCGGTAAATTCATCAACAATCACTACTTGTCCATCTCGAACCACATATTCTTTGTCTTTAAGAAATAAAGCTTTGGCGCGAACGGCTGTTTCTAAATGATGAACATATTTGATACCTTTTTCGGTGTAAATGTTATCAATTCCTAAAGCTTTTTCGGCTTTGTTAATTCCAGAATCGGTCAGAGTAACCGCTTTAAATTTTTCATCAACCTCAAAATCTTCGTCCTTTTTTAAATTTTTGGCAATGTTAGCAAAAACTCCGTAAAGATCTTCCGAATCCGTGGTTGGAGCAGAAATAATTAATGGAGTTCGAGCTTCATCAATTAAAATTGAATCGATTTCATCAATAATCGCAAAATTATGAGATCGTTGTCGTAAGTTTTCTTTTTCATATTCAATATTGTCTCGCAAATAATCAAAACCGAATTCACTATTGGTACCATAAGTAATATCAGCACTGTAAGCTTCCGCTCGAGAAATTGGACGAAGAAAATCATAAACAATTTTGTATGATCCCTCTCGATCTCTTTCTTCATCTTTTTCTTTATCTTTGTGCTCAGGATCGTAAAGATAAGAGGCCCCTTGATTGATAACGGCAGAGCTCAAACCTAAAAACGCAAAAATTTGACCCATCCAAGCCACGTCTCTTCGTGCCAAATAATCATTAACAGTAATGACATGCACTCCTTGACCGGTTAAAGCATTTAAATAAGCCGGCAGAGTTGCCACCAAAGTTTTTCCTTCACCGGTTTTCATCTCAGAAATATTTCCATCATGAATAACCAGACCACCAATAATTTGAACATCGTAAGGCCTTTCGCCCAAAGTTCGAGCAGCCACTTCACGAACAGTAGCAAAGGCTTCTGGTAAAATATCCTCGAGAGTTTCACCTGAAGCTAAACGTTTTTTAAATTTTACGGTTTTGTTTTTTAATTCTTCGTCAGTCAGAGTCAAAAATTGATCTTGAAAAGAATTAACGGACTTCAATCTTAGTTCGTATTTTTTTAGTTTTCTGGAGTTATCATCTCCAAATATCTTCTTTAAAAAAGCCATAATGAATGACATCTTAGCACAAAAAAACAAAACCTCCCAGTCTAGGAGGTTTTGTTTTTTTCAAGGAAACCTATTTTCTTTTCTTGGTGGTTTTCTTTTTAGCAACTTTTTTAGCCGGCTTTCTTTTGGCTACTTTCTTGACGGCTTTCTTAACTGTTTTTTTCTTAGCTACTTTCTTGACTACTTTCTTGACTGGTTTTTTCTTAGCTACTTTCTTGACTGTTTTTTTAGCCGCTTTTCTTTTTTTGGTTGGCATTTTAATTTTGAAAAAATTATTTTTTATAAATCGACCATCATGTCTGTCTTTATGAAATAATTATCTCACATAAAAAAATAAAAAAAGTTTTTTTAAAAAAAACTGTGCAAAACTTTTCTAAAAAAT
>CAZTQC010000042.1:0-4648 GCA_964615685.1 uncultured Candidatus Saccharibacteria bacterium | reverse complement strand
TTATTTGGTAAGGTCGCATTTCCCTCAGACCTTTCATTTATATTATTCATACACTTCAACTCTCTAAAAATTGAGAGTGAGAGTCAACAAAAAAGAACGACAAGATGTCGTTCTTTTTTGTAACTTGATAGGTTTGTGGGTCGCACCAATTACATAAGTAATTAGGTCATGTATCTACCAAGTTGTCAATGCGGAGAGTAAGGGATTCGAACCCTTGAAGGGCTATAAACCCTTACCTCGTTAGCAGTGAGGCGCTTTCGACCACTCAGCCAACTCTCCAATTTATTTTTTTAACTTATTTTCTCCCTTCGTCAAAAAGATTAACATATTTTTGAAAAAGATTGAAGAGCCTCAAAATTGCTTTTTAATTTGCTAGAATTAGTTTTATGCAACCCCACGATTTGATTGTCGAAAATTTTAAAATCACTCAAACTCAAAGAGAGGCTTTGACTAAATTAGGCTTGAAACAAATTAAAGATCTGCTTTATCATTTCCCTAATCGATACAGCCATATTGGTGGCACGATGGAACAAATGAAAGAAATCGGTGAAAAAGAACAAGTGACAATTTTTGGATTCATTAAAAAAATAAAAACTGGTCGAACTTTTCGGGGACATCGACCTCTGGCCGAAGCTATTATTAGCGACGGCACCGCAACTATTAAGGCTCTCTGGTTTAATCAACCCTACATCGCTAAACTTTTTAGCGAAGGAACTTTTGTGCGGCTCGATGGGGTCACCGGAAAGAAAAATCGGGCCAGCCAAGTCACCTTACTCAATCCGCAAATTGAAAAGGTAGAAGAAATGCCAATCTTTTCTGCTGATTCTCTTTTTGAAAAAATTGACGAGAAAGAGATTCAAAATAAAATTTTGCCTATTTACCCGGAAACAAAAGGCATTACCTCTAATTGGTTTTATCACGCTATGCAAAAAATCTTTAAAAGCGATTTGCTTGAACAAGTTTTTGATACCATCCCGCCAGAAATTTTAAAAAAATATAACCTTCCCTCTTTGAAAACCGCTTTAATTTGGATTCATTTGCCCCAAAAAGAATCAGACGCTTTAGCGGCTCGTAAAAGATTTGCTTTTGAGGAAATTTTCTACATTCAAATTGCAAAACAAATGAATAGGCAGGAAAATTCTCAATTAAATTCTTATGTCATTACAAAAACTTCGGCTGAAATAAGAGAATTCACGAATCGCTTCCCTTTTGAAATGACGACTTCTCAAAAAAAAGCAGTGTCAGATATTTTGCAAGATTTAGGAAAAAAAGTCCCGATGACTCGATTATTGGAGGGTGATGTCGGATCCGGAAAAACCGCCGTTGCCGCTACGGCCATTTACGCCACCGTCACCACCAATCCTGAAGGCAAAGAATTTGAAAATCTCCAAGCCGCCTACATGGCTCCCACCGAAATTCTGGCTCAACAACATTTTGAAAATTTTGTTTCTTTATTCGGAAACATTGGAAATCTTGGAATTAAAATTGGCTTGATAACTGGCTCAGGATGTTGGAAATTTCCTTCCAAAGTAAATCCAAAAGAGGCGACTAAAATTTCTAAAACCCAATTATTAAAATGGGTGGAAAGCGGAGAAATTCCCATTTTAATTGGAACTCATTCTTTGATTCAAAAAACCGTAAAATTTAAAAATTTAGCTTTAATTATCATTGATGAACAACATCGATTCGGAACTAAACAAAGACAAGGCTTGGCCCGCAAAGAAAAATTTGCTCCGCACCTTTTATCGATGACCGCCACCCCCATCCCCCGGACTTTGTCTCTCACCATTTACGGCGACCTTGATTTAACTTTATTAGAAGAAATGCCCCACGGCCGGAAGCCGATCATGACCCAAATTGTAACTCCTCAAAACAGAGTCAAGGTCTACGAAGAAATCTCAGAATCAATTTCAGCGGGACGCCAAGCCTTTGTGATTTGTCCTCGAATTAACGCCCCCGATCCGGAAAAAGAATTTGCGATTTACGCTAAATCAGTTAAAGACGAAGCGAAACGTTTGCGAACGGAAATTTTTCCAAAATTCGAAATTGGTGAACTTTATAGCACTCTCAAACCGACCGAAAAAGAAAAGGTTATGACAGATTTTATTCAAAACAAAATTCAAATTTTAGTTTCAACATCAATGGTCGAAGTCGGAGTCAATGTTCCCAACTCCACTTCGATTATTATTGAAGGAGCTGAAAGATTTGGCCTTTCTCAATTACATCAATTGCGCGGTCGAGTCATTCGAAGCAATCATCAGGCTCAATGTTATATTTTTACTGACTCGAAAAATGAGAAAACCTTGGATAGGTTAGGGGCGCTCATCACTGCCAAAAATGGTTTTGAATTAGCGGAACATGATTTGCGTTTACGAGGGGCCGGAGAATTAGCCGGTAATAAACAGTGGGGTATTTCTGATTTAGGAATGGAAGCTATCAAGAATCTTAAAATGGTGGAAGCCGCTCGAACCGAAGCGATCAACTTGGTGGAAAAAAATCCAAATTTAAAAAAGCATCCTGAAATTCTAGCTAAAATAGAACAAACCGAAAAAATTCACTTTGAATAAAATTTTCTTCAAAAAATTCTAAAAAAATCATTCTTTACATAACCCCGAGAAAATACTAGAATTCATAAAACAACTGCACCTGTAGCTCAGTTGGTAGAGCGCGGAGCTTATACCTCCGTGGTCCCAGGTTCGAGTCCTGGCGGGTGCACCCTTATTATTTAATTTTAAGCTTCTTTAATTTCCTTTTGAACAGGATCTTTCACCTCAATTCCATGAGCTGATAACAAAGCTTCATATTCTTCACGTTCCAAAGTTTCTACAGCCAATAATTTCTTAGCAACCACATCCAAAACAGATCGATTTTCATTTAAAATTTTCTCAGCCGTCTCTCGAGCTTCGGACATAAAACGAGAAACTTCGGCATCAATTTCTCCAGAAACATTTTCAGAATATTCTTTATCATCAACACCACGACCAAACATGGCTCGACCTCCATTTCCTTCCAAAGCAATAGGGCCGAACTTTTCGGACATTCCATATCTAGTAACCATATCCCGAGCTAAAGCGGTCGCCACCTGTAAATCGTTGGAAGGTCCTGTGGTTAAATCCCCAAAAACCATTTTCTCCGTTACGTAACCAGCCAAAGTCATCGCCAAATCATCAAGGAATTCACGGCGAGATTGTAATTTACGATCTTCAGTTGGTAATTTCAAAGTGTAACCACCAGCATGACCTCGAGCGATAATAGAGATTTTATGAACCGGATCGGCATTAGGTAAAATTGACGCTACTAAAGCGTGACCAGCTTCATGATAGGCAGTAATTTCCTTTTCCTTGTCTGTCAAAAGATGATTTCTTCTTTCTGGACCCAGCATTACCTTTTCAATAGAACGAATCAAATCAAATTGAGCCACTTTTTTTCGATCTTCCCGAGCAGCGAGAATCGCAGCTTCATTCATTAATGAATATAAATCCGCACCGGAAAATCCAGGGGTTCGTTCGGCAATCACTGTGAAATTAATATCTTCTGCTAACGGTTTACTACCAGTTTGAACTTTCAGAATTTCTTCACGATCTTTTCGGTCTGGTAAATCAATTGTCACCCGTCGATCAAAACGACCTGGTCGCAAGATGGCAGGATCCAAAACATCCGGACGATTAGTCGCTGCCATCACAATCACCTTTTCATTTGGTTCGAAACCGTCCATTTCTACCAAAATTTGATTTAAAGTTTGTTCCCTTTCGTCATTTCCACCACCGGTTCCCACTCCTCGAGCTCGACCAACCGCATCAATTTCGTCGATAAAAATAATGGCTGGAGCGGCAGCTTTAGCTAATTTAAATAAGTCTCGAACTCGACTGGCCCCCACCCCAACAAACATTTCCACGAACTCAGAACCGGAAACAGAAAAGAAGGCTACTCCAGCTTCACCAGCTGTCGCTCGAGCTAATAAGGTTTTCCCCGTTCCCGGCGCCCCCATCAACAAAATTCCCTTTGGAATTTGAGCACCGATTTCAATAAACTTCTTAGGATTTTTCAAAAAATCAACAATTTCAGTTAATTCAATTTTAGCCTCTTCGTTACCCGCCACATCTTTAAAGGTTACTCTTTTTTTATCAGAAGGATTAAACAGGCGCGCATTAGCTTGGCCAAAAGTAAAAGCTTGCATCCCAGCTCCTTTCACTTGTCTAGATAAATACCAAATAATAAAACCTAGGAGAAAAATAGGAACCAAAAATGGAGCAATGATCGCAAACCAATAAGTGAATCCGCTTGGACTTTTAATATCAATCGAAACTTTTGTTAATTCTTCACTCGTCACTCCGTAATTCAAAAGAGTTTCCGACAAAGCCGCATCAGTTTCTTTTTTAGTAGTTTTGATAATTTCAGTGGCGCCTCCTTCAGTCTCTTCACCTTCTAAATATTTAGCTTCAACTTCATTTCCCCTTAAAACAATTTCGGTTACCTGTCCTTGGCGAACATCATTGGCTAATTGAGAAATAGAAATTTCCTCTATTTTTTTACTTTCTCCAACAATAAATGAATAAAGAAATAAAATTGTTAAAAGTATTAATGAGGTAGTTAAAAAATTATTAAAGAATCCCATTGGTTTTTTCTTGTTTCGTTTGACTATTTTTAT
>CAZTQC010000041.1:0-4786 GCA_964615685.1 uncultured Candidatus Saccharibacteria bacterium | reverse complement strand
AATTAAACTCTCCCCTCTTTTAATTCATTCATTTTTTTCTTTTCAATGTCATTGATGTATTCCATAACAGCACCAGCGACAGGGACAGCAATTAAAATTCCTAAAAATCCGGCGATTTCTGCTCCGATGATTAAAGAAAGAATAGCGATTAAAGCAGGAATTCCTACTATTTTTTTAACAACAAGGGGGTGAATTAATTGACTCTCAAATTGTTGAATAATTATATACACTCCAGCCACTAATAAAGCTAGAGTTGGCCCACTTTGAATAAAACCAAAAATGATAGCTGGAACAGAAGCTAAAAATGGTCCGAAAATAGGAATTAGTTCAAACACCGCTGCTACCAAAGCCAATAGAAGAGCATTTTGAATACCTAAAATTGTTAAACCGAGATAAGTTAAGACTCCAATAATGACAATTAATAATAATTGACCTTGCATCCATAAACCAATTTTCCTTTGAGACCTTTTCCATAAATCTAAAACATATTTTTCATTTTTAAGAGGACAAATGATTCTGATGAAATTTTCTACTCCATTTTCCTGAACAGAAAAATAAAATGATAAAACAATGATCAATATTAAACTAAGAATTCCCCCAAAAACACTACTGGCAATCGAAAGGAAACCTGTTGCGGAATGAATGGTGTTGCCGCTAATCATAGAAAAAATTTGACTTCCTTCTAAAGCTTTTAATTCAAAAATAAACCGATCCCAAGCCGGCAAAGAAAAAAGATTATTCGATTCTGAAACAGAAATTAAATATTGAGGAAGTAAATTTATAACATTTTTAATTTCTAAAATAAGCGGACTGGCAAAAGAAATAAAAATAGCGGCAAAAAGAGAAATTAAAGAAAAATAAATGAAGATAACAGACAAGGTTCTCGGAATTTTTTTAGAAACAAACCATTTAATAATCGGTTCAATCGCAGAGGCAATAACAATAGAAGTGATTAACACCAAAACTAAATCTCTTAAAACATACAGAAGATAAATCAGAAAAAAACCAAAAAACAATTTGAAAACTGTGGTTAGAGTAATATTGATAAATATGGGTGAATTCGCTTTATCTTTCATTAGAATTAATATATCACAGAAAAATAGTCTGAACAATTAAATTTTTTAGAGTGAAAAAACTTAAATTTTAAGAATTTTTTTCAATTTCTTTGGGTCTTTGGTCGGTCCAATCACTGCCAAATTTAGATTTTTATTCACAAAAATTTCTTGAGCTAATTTCTTTATTTTTTGAGGAGTAACGGCTTTAATTTCTTTTATTATTTCTTGAGGAGTTTTAATTTTTTCATGAAAAATTTCTTGAGCGCCATAAAATTCAGCTTGACTATCAGAAGTCTCCAAATTCAAAAACATTTTGCTAATCATAATTTTTTGGGCCTTAGCCAATTCTTTCGAAGAAACCTCCTCGATTTTAATTTTTTGTATTTCTTTCAAAATGGCACTTGTGGCTTCTTCCAATCTGGCATTTCCCACTCCAGATTTAACAACAAAAAAACCGGAATCAGAGGTAGCAGAAAGATCAGTTTGAACGTAATAACAAATACCAAGTTCATCTCTCATTTTGGAAAAAAGACGAGAGCTCATTCCCTTTCCTAAAATAGTTGCCAAAATAGCCAAAGTGGTTTGTCTTTGATCGTAAGTGTCAAAAGTTCTAAATCCTAAATAAAGGTGGGATTGGTCTGTTTTTTTATACTCAAGTTTAATGGCTGGTTCTTTTTGTTTTTCAACAATCTTTGAGGGTTGAGTTAAAGGTTTTTTAGGTAAAGAATTAAAATATTTTTCAATTTCTTTTTTAACACTTTTTTCGTCAAAGTTACCGGCGACAACAATCGTTGTGGCCGAAGCGGAATAATGTTTTTCACGATAATTTAAAAAGTCTTTTCTTGTGAAAGCCTTGATATTTTCTTTAGGACCGGCAATCGATTGTCCGAGAGGAGCTTCTCCATATAAAAGTTTTATAAAAACATCATAAATTTTTCTCTGGGGCAGGTCCTCATACATATTAATCTCTTCAATAATCACTCCTCGTTCTTTTTCTAATTCTGCTTCAGGAATATTTGAATTTAAATAAATATCATTTAGGATATTTGAAATTTTGAAAAAATTAGAATAATGAGTTTTAGCATAATACCCTGTGTAATCCTCACTGGTAAAAGCATTGAATTGGGCTCCGATTGAATCAAGAGAAAAAGCAATTTCTTTATAATCTCTTTTTTCCGTTCCTTTGAAACACATGTGTCCCAAAAAATGTGAGATACCATTATTTTTCTTATCCTCATAACGAGAACCGGCTTCAACTAAAATCATCATAGTAACTGTCGCATTATCTTTCATCGGCACTAACATTAAACGCAGACCGTTTGAAAAAACAATTTTTTTATATTTCATAAAATTTTTTAGAATTTATCAGCTAAGTAATTTGGCAATTCGGTTATTTTAATTCTTTCTTGATTTCCGGTATCACGATCTCGAACAGTAACAGCCTCATCTTCTTCTAAAGTCTCAAAATCAACCGTAACACAATACGGAGTTCCAATTTCATCTTGTCGGCGATATCTTTTACCAATGTTACCATTATCATCGAATAAAACTTGCGGAATGAAGTTTCGAATTTTTTCGTAAACTTCTCGAGCTTTTTGCACCAATTCTGGTTTGTTTTTTAAAAGAGGAAAAACAGCCACTTTCACTGGAGCGATTTTAGGAGAAAATTTCATTACTACTCGAGTTTCACCGTCCATCTCTTCTTCGAAATAAGCATCGGATAAAACGGCTAAAATTGTTCGACCTAATCCAACCGAAGCTTCGATTACATTCGGAATAAATCTTTCATTGTTTTCTTGATCAAAAAATCTCAAATCAACTCCGCTTTTATTAGCATGTGCGGTTAAATCAAAAGTTGTTCGATTATGAATACCATGTAATTCTTTTGATCCATGAGGAAAATTGTAGTAGATATCAGTTGCAGCTGAAGCATAATGAGCTCTTTCGTTTTCACTATGATCATGCCATGACAAATCTTTTTCTTTTAAACCGATTGAAGTTAACCATTGCCAAGCGTCTTTTTTCCAAGTTTCGTAAAATTTTTCCTGATCTTCAGACTTAATAAAAAACTGAATTTCCATTTGCTCTAATTCTCGGACTCTAAAAATAAAATCTCGAGGAGTAATCTCATTTCTAAAAGCCTTTCCGATTTGAGCGATACCAAAAGGTAGTTTGGGATGAAACGAGTCCACCACATTTTTATAATTGGTGAAAATTCCCTGAGCCGTTTCCGGGCGTAAATAAGTAACGTTGGCAGTGTCCTCCGAGGCTCCAATAGAAGTTTTTAACATCATATTAAACTGTTTAACTGTTCCTAATTCATTACCTTCCGGACTTTTTAAACCCAACTCTTTAATTTTTGCATCCATTTCTTCAACTGACATTTCATCAACATTTTTGACACCATTGTCTTCCAAAAGATTATCAGCTCGGTAGCGTTTTTTAGTTTTAACATCTTCAATCATCGGATCATGAAAACCTTCGACATGTCCACTCGCTTCCCAAACTTGAGCACTCATTAAAATGGCCGCATCAATACCATAAATATCTGATCGACGATGAACAAAGTTTGACCACCAACTATTTTCAATATTTTTTTTTAATTCAATACCAAGAGGACCATAATCCCAAGTTCCTCCTAAACCTCCATAAATTTCAGAACCTTGATAAATAAAACCTCGCCTTTTGCAAAGAGAGATAATATTTTCCATCTTATTATTTTTTTCTTGTTTTTTCATATTTTATTTATTTCAGATTTTATTCAACAACATTCTCATGTTTATCGATGATGCTACGGCCATTGATATAAGTGGTTGGTGTCTTTTGCAAATCTTGAGAAATAATGGTTTTGGTAAAAGTATCAGTCGCTGAGAATTTTAGATCTTTTAACAAGTCTGGAGCTTTCCCGATTTGACTAATACTTGGTGTTAAAATTAAATTTATAAAAAGCTTTTTAGATTCACTATTATAACCGGTTCCGGCCAAAATGTCTCCTAAATTCCAGACGATTTTTCTTGAATATGAATCATAAGAAACTTGTGCGGTTTGAGGGTTAAATGTGTTAGTCCAAGAGACATAAGACGGAACGGTGGCCTCAATTTTTGCCTCCTGCAAGTCGTTGGTGCTATTAGTTAAATCCAACACAACAGTGTAGGAAGTTTCAGTTTCACTTTTAGGAGGAACTGGTCCACTATTTTTAAACGGCCCTTTTTCATATTCAGTGTAAGCTTCAATAGACACATCAGAAATCACTTTAATTAAAGCAATTTCACTGCTACTTATTTTTTCTTCAACTGAATTTTCAGAAATTCTAATTCCATTCACTTTAGCATTTAATTTTATTTCAGGATTTCTCAAATTGACGGTGTCTTTATTTAGTGGATAAGTTTCAAAATCAAAATTTAGAGTTAAACTTTTTCTTGGCAAAATTTCTGAAAATTGTTTGTGAGTTTCTCGATTCCAAAAGATAACATTATCAATTGAATTATAAAAACCTTGTTCAACAACTACACTTTTCTCGTTCAAAGCCGGACCGGCAATTTCTAATTGAATATCTAAATCTCGCAGTGTACTGTTAGTGTTATTGCTAAAAACGATATAACCATTCGATCTCTTTCCGCTTTGAATATAAACTTCTCCCCCCTCTCTCTGTTGGCCATCTATTGTTAAGGCCAAGTCAACAAAAGATCTTTTGACAATAGTGTTATGTGAAGAGGTGTTAAAAATAATAC
>CAZTQC010000040.1:0-4833 GCA_964615685.1 uncultured Candidatus Saccharibacteria bacterium | reverse complement strand
TTTTTTCAAGGAAGTCATCATTTTATTAATTATTATACTAAAAATTTGGGTATAGACATACCCTTTTAAATAATCTAAAGTAGTAGAAAGAACTTAATTATAAAAAATCAATGAAATTACCAATTACAAAAGTTAAACAAATCAAAGCGCAAAATATCATTTTGGGGAGTTTAGTCTTTATTTTGATTTGTTTTTTAGCTTATGGAGGATATCTTTTAATTAAAAAGATTACGGAAATAGAAAGACAGGAATTGAGTCATTATGATGAAATAAATCAAAAAATTTCAGATATCGAATTGATTCTGTTATCCGTCGAAGAAAAAAATACCTCATTATCTGATTTGGTAGCCATGGCTGAAGAAAGGTCTCAAAAATTAAAAAGTGAATTCAACAAAGTTAATGATAATGTTGAGGACTTAACAAAATTAACCACAACCGATCCTGAACTTTTGCAAAAATATTCTAAAGTGTATTTTTTAAATGAACATTACGCTCCAATTGATTTAAAAACAATCTCCTCAAAATATACTTATGATCAAAATAAAAAATATGAGATTCATGAACAGGTTTGGCCATATCTGAAAGACTTATTAGAAGAAGCTGAGGATGATGATGTGTCATTGCAGGTCATTTCTGCTTTTAGATCATTTAGTGAGCAAAGTACTTTAAAAGGATCGTACACCATGACTTACGGTGCCGGCTCAGCCAATACTTTTTCTGCGGACCAGGGTTATTCAGAACATCAACTCGGAACAACTGTTGACTTCACTACTCCAAGCGTTGGAGCAACCTATTCAGGCTTTGCTCAAACTCCAGAATATAAATGGTTAAGAGAAAATGCCTATAAATATGGTTTTGTTCTTTCTTATCCAGAAAATAATTCGTATTATCAATTCGAACCTTGGCATTGGAGATTCGTTGGAAAAAAATTAGCTCGAGATTTGCACAAAGATAACGATTTTTTCTACAATCTTTCTCAAAGAGAGATTGATTCTTATGTTATTAATCTATTTAATTAGGCAACCTTTTAAAAAATAGTAAGTCTGAAAAACTTGACAACTTCGGTCAATTTGTTATTATTTTAAAATCAAATAACTACTAAGGGGTAAGTTTGTGTTTAATTTAATCTTTAGGTGTCTTATTTGAGATTTATTAATTTAGTTTAAAGAAAATGCAAAAAGGATTTATTGTCCGAGTTATGGACAAAGGTTATGGTTTTATCAAAGCTGAAGGTATGGAAAAAGATTTATTTTTCCATTCTAACGAACTTCAAAATATTAGCTTCGACGAATTGAAAGGAGACGGAACAGAAGAAGTTGAATTTGAAGTAGCTGATGGTGAAAAAGGTAAACAAGCTGTTAAAGTAACTCGAATCTAATTTTAATTACTTTAAAAGATAAAAATATCTTTTAAAAAAAATCCCCTCATTCGAGGGGATTTTTTTTATTCTAAAATAACTTCTCGATCTATATATCCTCCAGCCAAATGAATAATGCGATCAGTTTCTCTTCCATATTCTTCCTCGTGAGTAACCATAACCATTGTCTGTCCTTTTTGATTTAGATCTTTCAAGATATCTATCACTTTTCTAGCAGATTCCCCGTCCAAGTTGGCGGTTGGTTCATCGGAAAAAACAATCTTTGGTTTATGAATAATTGCTCGAGCAATAGAAACTCTTTGTTGTTCACCTCCAGATAATTGGCTGGGTAAATTATTAATTTGTTGGAACAAACCTAATTCTCCTAAAATTTTTTGAGCTTCCTCAAAAGCCTTGGTTTTAGAAAAGCCTTGCATTAATAAAGGAATAGCGGCATTTTCTAAAGCCGTTAATTCAGGAACTAAAGCATAATCTTGAAAAACGTAACCCATATTTTGTAAACGAAATAAAGTTTTTTCCTTTGGAGTTAATTTTAAAACATCTGAATTCTCGATATAAATTTCACCGGAGGTTGGATCATCAAGTAAACTAAGTTGATACAAAAGTGTACTCTTTCCGGCGCCAGAACGACCCATAATAGACACAAATTCCCCTTCTTTGACAGTTAACTCAATTCCTTTTAAAACAGAAGTGATGATGTCGCCATTTTTAAAATCTTTTTTTATTCCTTTAGCCTCGATAATATTTTTCATTTTTCTTTAATTTAATTTCTACCCAAAATAGAATCCAAAGTATTTTTCTTTACAATAATTCTGGCCGGAACATAACCAGCAATCACAGTGGCTAAGATTAATAAAAACATTCTAATTAAAGTACTGCCTAAAGGAGCCACTAAAATACCATCGCTGAAAGGAAAATCAATGGGATGATTATTAAAATAAGGTACGAGAAAAGCATAAATCAAAACAATTCCTATTCCAGATCCAACCAAGGCATAAAACAGAGATTGAAAAACATAAGCCAATTCAATAACCGCCCCGTCCACTCCGATTCCTTTCATAATACCAATGAATTTTCTTCTTGTGATGGCGTTGATAAAAATAACAATGAAGACAGTGATTGAGGCCACGATCAAACCAATAGAGCTAATAATTGTCCCTAACAATGCAAAAGTGTCTTTCATATCTTGTAAAAATTTTGGTTGAGCATCTTCAAAGGTTTGAATTTTTGCGTCAAAATCAAAACCGTTTTGATAAAGAATCTCTTTGACCCGATCAGAACTTCCACCATTTTTGACACTAACAGAAATTTCAGAAACGTTTGAATCAATTCTGCCCATCATTGCTCGGAGCTGATTTCTGGTCATAAAAACTCTTCTGTCGACCTCGTCTACCTTGCTCTTTAAAATTCCTTTGACCACAAACTCTCGAGTTTCGTTATTAATAGTTAAACGAACTTTCGAACCAATATAGACGTCATCTAAAACTTCAAAACTTGGAGACTCGATATCCAAATATTTTTTTAAAAGTAATGAACCAATTAATATTTGATCATAGTCGTCTTTTTCAAGATAGTCTCCTTCGATTAACAAATCTGAAATGTTTGTTACGGCGTCTTCTTTTTCGGGATCAATTCCAGCGATAATCGTTGCTACTTTTTCTGCTTCTTCATCAAAATTAGTTCTTTCTTTATAATTAGATTCAACCGTTCCACTAACAATATTTCTTGGAGAAACATTTTCAACATCATTAATTAGAGATAAGGTTTTTAAAATATTCTGACTGTTTTCTACTCGGTCATTTTCTTTTAAAGGAGAAATGAACAGATCGCCAGTTGAGTGAATTCGATTAGCGGTAACTGCCCCTTCAATTAAACCGACTAAAATACCAGAAACAACTACGAGATTTAAAAAGGTTAAAATCATCACGGTTACAATCAAAGCATTTGACCAAATAGAAGATCTCCTCAGTTGTCTGAAGCCAATAAACCAACCCATTCTTATAAATTTTGGGTTCCAAATCATAACTTTTTATTCTCGAATGACAATTTTGTCACCAACATTTAAGCCGTTTTCCACCATGACACTACCCTTTCCATCTTTTTCTCCAACAATAATTTCTCTTTCAGAAATCTTTCCATTTAGAATCTCTACATAATTTTTGTCCTCTTTTTCCAAAATAAAATGAAGAGGAATTGTAATAACATCACGAACTTTTTCTTTTTCAATTTCAACCTCTGCCGTCATACCAATTCTCACATCTTCATTTTGATCAACAAAATTTATTAATCCTCGATATGTTGTAATTCCGTCTTTTTCTGTTTCTCGGGGATCAATGTGAGAAAGTACAGCTTTAAAAACAGTATCTTTCCCGAAAGCGTCTAATTTAACATTTGCTTCATCACCAATATTTACTCCGGAAATTCTCATCTCGGGAATAAAGATTTCGACTTCATAATCAGAATTTTCGATCATAGAAATAGCGGTTTTTCCAATTTCGGAAATTCCTCCAATTTCAATTTTCTTGGCAGTCACAATTCCATCGAAAGGGGCCCGGATGACATATTTTTCGCTTCTTGAGTTAAATTTAGAAACTGTGGCTTGAGCATTTCTAACTTTAGCTTCTTGAATTGGAATTTCTGCTTCAGTTTTTCTAGTTGCTTCAGTGATCTGATTTACCTCTAATATTAAATTAGAAACTGTTGAAATTGCTTGACTAATCGTAGCAATATAAGAATCTATTTGGGCTTGAGTAGTTTCAGAAGTTGGATTAAAATCTGTGGTTCCGGTTGAAATTAAAGATAAAATTTCCTCAACTTTTTTCAAAGCTTTTATATTATATTCGGCATCCGAAGCAGAAATATTATTAAAATCTAATTTATTATTGTAGGCAACCCATTCAATCAAGGTTTTTTCCATCTCCGCTCTCTTATCATTAAGGCTTTGTCTTAAAAAATAATTACGCAAAGAAATATTAAATTCTGGGAAATTTTTAGTTGGATTCTCAAAAAAGGTATCAACCTGATTTCGAATAATGTTATCAGCGGTTATTTGAGCCTTATTTAAAGTACTCAACATTTCTATCTTTTTGTTTTTTAACTGGGACTCGGATCCTTCTGATTCAGAAGTTCCTGTTAATTCGGCTAATTTAGCAAACTCACTTTGTAATAAAGAAGACGATTCATTTATTTCACTACTTAGTTCTGCTTGATTTAAAGAGGCTAAAATTTGACCTTTTCGAACAGTATCGCCAATTTTCACAAAAACATTTGAAATTTCCCCTGAAACCTCGAAACCAAGATCAATTTCTTGTGTGGGAACTACCTTGCCAGAGACAGTAACTGTTTGAGTAAAATCACTATTTTTGACTTCAAAAGTCTCGTATGTTCCATTTTTAAAAAAACGAAAAATTATTAATAAAAACAGTATAAAAATTACTATCAGAACAGCAGTTAAC
>CAZTQC010000039.1:0-4920 GCA_964615685.1 uncultured Candidatus Saccharibacteria bacterium | reverse complement strand
AATTTTTTACTTTTGGAATAATTGTTAAAATTGAGAGATGATGACTATCAGAAATTCTTTTTATTTTTATTTATGACACGAGAAAAACGACAAAAGAAACAATTGAAAAAAGAATAGCAACCACAACCGTTGCGTCAAAAAGCCATTTTTCAAATCCTCTTCTTGTGTGATAACCAGCATCAACATTATCAGAACCTCCTAAAGCACCTCCCAAACCTGCGGCTGAGCTTTGTAGTAAGATTCCAGCAATGAGAATTACTGAAAGAATTATTTGGATTGCGGGCAGAATAGTCGCCATAACTTAATAAACATCATCATATCCTAGTCTTTTCAGAAAAGCAAGTTTTTAAGAAAATTTCCGAATTTGACAGTAGTCGTTGTAAAATATAGACTAATTGATATTAATAAGAAGTATTAATTTAATTTCAATAAAATTTTATGGAAAAAAAAGAAAAAAGGATTTCGATTTCACCGCTTTTGGATCGGGTTTTATTGCAAGAAATTAATGTAAAAGATACCAAAACTGCTTCAGGTATTATTATACCAGAATCGGTCAATGCTGAAAAAGGAACCAAAAAAGGAAAAGTTTTAGCAGTGGGAGAAGGAAAAATCATTGACGGAGTGCTTCAAAAACCGGCAGTTAAAGTGGGTGAAACCGTTCTATATTCTTGGGGCGACGAAATACGAATTGATGGAGAAAAATATATAATCGTCGGAGCTGATAACATTTTGGCTATTCTCCACTAATCTGGGTTTGATCGAAGTTGAATCTTATAAACTTAATAAATTTTTAAAAAAAATATGGCAAAAGACATTCTTTTTAATGAAGACGCTCGTAAAAAATTAAAGAAAGGAGTTAACACGGTGGCAGAAGCGGTGAAAGTGACTCTCGGACCACGTGGTCGTAATGTTGTTTTAGAAAAAAGTTTCGGCGGACCAACCATCACTAACGATGGAGTTTCTATTGCTAAAGAGATTGTTTTAGAAGATAAATTTGAAAATTTGGGGGCTGATATTATCAAAGAAGTGGCTATTAAAACCAACGAAATCGCCGGAGATGGAACAACTACCTCGGTTATTTTAATGGATTCTTTGATTGAAGAAGGAATGAAGCACACCACTATGGGGGCTAGTTCTCTTGGAATCAAAAGAGCTATGGAAAAAGCGACTGAAGAAGTGGTGATTGCCCTGAAAAAGAGCGCCAAACCGATTAAAAATAAAGAAGAAATCAAACAAGTGGCTATTATTTCAGCTGAATCTGAAGAGCTTGGTAACATTATAGCCGAAACTATTAACAAGGTTGGAGAAAATGGAGTGGTGACAGTTGAAGAATCACAAAGTTTCGGAGTGACTTCAGAAGTTTCTCAAGGTTTAGAATTTAACGAAGGATACATTTCTCCTTATATGGTCACTAACTCAGAAAGAATGGAGGCCGAGTTTGAAAATGCCGCAATTCTTTTGACTGACAAAAAAGTTTCTAACATGAAAGAGATTTTACCGTTGATTGAAAAGTTGGCTCAAACCGGTCAGAAAGATTTGGTCATCGTGGCGGAAGATGTTGACGGAGAAGCGTTGGCCACTTTTGTCGTGAACAAATTGCGAGGAGCTTTCAATGTTTTAGCTATCAAGGCTCCAGGATTTGGTGATAAGAAAAAAGAAGTTTTAGGAGACATTGCCGTGATGGTCGGAGCAACGGTTATTAGTGACGATGTTAGTTTAACTTTTGAAAATGCCGATTTAAGCGTGCTAGGTAAGGCTCATCGGGTGGTTTCCAAAAAAGATAAAACCGTTATTGTTGGTGGAAAAGGTAAAAAATCTGAAATTGCCGAACGGGTCGCTCAATTAGAAGCTCAAATTAAAAATACCGAATCTTCTTTTGAAAAAGATAAAATTTCAGAACGCCTAGCTAAATTAGTGGGTGGAGTGGCCGTTATTAAAGTTGGTTCCGCGACGGAAACTGAAATGAAATATCTGAAATTAAAAATTGAGGACGCGGTGAACGCTACCAAGGCCGCTATTGCCGAAGGAGTGGTGGTCGGAGGTGGTAGTGCTTTAGTTAAAATTGCGAAAATCTTGTTAAATAAATTAGAAAAAAATAGTAAAGAGATGAGTCTCGAAGAAAAAATTGGTTACGTCATCATGGCCAAAGCTCTCCAAGAACCATTGAAACAAATTGCCGTGAATTCCGGCAAAGATGATGGCTCAGTGATCGTTTCTGAGGTTATGGCCGGGGGAATTAACTGTGGTTATGACGCTTTAAATGATAAAATTGTTCCAGACATGTTAGTCGCGGGAATTATTGATCCGGTTAAAGTTACTAGAACAGGAATTCAAAATGCGTCAAGTGCTGCCGGTATTTTATTAACCACCGAAGTGGCTATTACGGAAAAAGTTTCCGAAAAAAATGAAGCCTCTAATTTCGGGGGTGGCATGTCAGGAATGGGAGGAATGATGTAAAAAGCCTTATAAAATAAGACTTTTTGAGAAAAATTAAAAAATATTTAAAATTTTAAAAAAATGACAGACTTTACGAAAAAGGTCAAGCAAAACGCTGTCGGCACGATAAGTATTATTGTTTTTGCCGCTTTAATTATCACCTTGACAATCTTAGCATCAGCTGGTGCTCTGAAGAAAAATAGCTTGAATTTGGGCTTTCTGGGGAAAGAAAATTTGACAGAAGAAGAAAGAAGTGCATTGGAAAATGTGGATGATGAAGATTTTGTCAATCAAATCACTGACGTCAATTTAATGGCCAGTGCTTCGAATGCTTCCTTCTCTTCGAATGGCTCTACTGAAAATAATTCGGGTCTAAGAATGTTTGGAAAAATTAAAATTCCTCTTCTGGTGGAAGTCTCCGACTCTTTGAAAATCGAAGGTCCCAAAAAAGGTTGCGATACAATTTTGATGATCGAAAGAGAAGTTTCTCCAACTCCAGCGCCGTTGACTTCCGCTTATCAAGAATTATTTAGTTTCAAAAAAGATTTTGATTTTTATTCCGCAAATTTTTTAGCAAAGAATCATCCAGATTTAAAATTTGAAGAAGTAAAAATTGAAAATAAAATTGCCCGAGTTTATTTGTCCGGACAAATGAAAAATCTGACAAATGAATGTGACTCCCAAAGAGCTCAAATTCAGATCGAAGAAACGGCTTTGCAATATCCAACAGTGGACGCGGTTGAGATATTTTTGAACGGCGCTCAAATTTAAATTTTCGGGTCAAAATTTAACCGATGCGAAAACCTAATTTTTCGACCTCAAGAACTCCCCTTTTCTCGGGGGAGTTTTTGATTTTTTCCCCCCTTTTTTTGAAATTTTTTAGCGTCAGGTCAATTTTCAAATGAGCTTTTTTTTTTAAGACTTTTTTGGGGAAAACCCCCCGCGAAATTCGACCAATTACTGGTATAATATTACTCAGAAACCGAAAGGGATTATGGAGGTATTTCATAAGAAAAAAATTTTGATTTATTTGATCGTCTTTGCATTCTTGTTAAAGACTGTTTTCACGTATGAAAATATAGCTGTTTTAGCCGAAACCTATTCTCTCAAAGAGCAAGAATTGAATAAAAATAGCCTGGATTTGGACACTCCCCCCTTTGAGCCTCTAAAAACTCCTTTTGCTAATTTAACAAAATTTAAAAATTTAACTCAGGCGAACAGTTTAATTTTTAAGGATGTCGTTTCCACTTCTTTTCAAAAAACTTCCAGTAAAATTATTTCTGCCAACAAAGTTTTGAAAAACACTCAAGATTCTTTGAGAACTAAAACTCAAGTCGCTTCGGCCTCACTCGCTGGCGTTAGGGAATCACTATCAGAAATTTCTCACAATTTTTATTGCACGGTCTCCGACTGGTTCGGTTTAGGTTGCGAAGGAGAAGGCTCTGGAGAAAAATTACCAACCTCAGTTATCGTCGACAACAACACGGTCATCAACAAAAGGGAAAACGAAGAAGTAGAAATTCAAGCCAATAACAATCTAGTTGACAATCGGGAAAAAGAAGTTTTTGATGATGCTAACTCTCGAGTTACTTATCAGACTCAATATTCAACCGTGGCGGTGAACGGAGTGACTCCAGCTGAACTGGAACGTCGCTTGGCCAGCTTCAAAAATTCTCTAGATTTGAGCGGCACTCAAATTGTTTATCGAAGTAGCGGTTCTTCTCGAACAACTTCCACCGACAACTTTGTGACTCTAGATAATTTGTCTCGACAAACTGAAATTTTAATTGATTCGCAAAGAGACTCAATCGACGACGCTTTCACTTTGGGCAACCGATCATTCACCGGAACTTCTGCAGACTTGTCTGGCGCTTTGACGGCTTTTGGAGCCACCATTTACAATGAGCCTTTAACCATTGGCCGAAAAGATTTTGAAGGTTCAGCTTCTTTGATTTTAGATTCAGGATTAACAACTTCTTCAACCAGCAGTATTCTTTTCAAGGATCAAGGCATTGATAAATGGTTCCTGGGCAAAGACGAAACCAACGATTTTAAACTTTATTCCTCCGGAGTCGGCACAAATGTGATTTACGTTAGTGATGCCACCGGAGATATCAGCCTTTCTCGTTTAACCGATAATGGAGTTTTGAGAACCAGCGGGAGCAATGGAACTTTAGTTGTTGATACCACTGAATATTTGGATACGACCAATGCTAGCACCACTTATTTAAGATTAGACACCAGCAACGGACCATTAACCGGCACTTTGGACACCAACGAAGATATTACAATTTCGGCGAATAACAAAAAGTTGTTCTGGGGAGAAAACAATGAAGCCTCAATTTATTATGATGGCACTCATCAAAGATTTGATTTAACTAGCGGAGATTTTGTTTTTAATGGTGGCAACATTGGCATCGGCACTCCAAATCCAACTCAAGCCCTAGACATTGTTGGTAATCTAAAATTAGAAAACACCACCTC
>CAZTQC010000038.1:0-4961 GCA_964615685.1 uncultured Candidatus Saccharibacteria bacterium | reverse complement strand
TTTAAAAAAATAGAGAAAAAAATTAAAGTGATTTTTAATGATAAAAGTCTTCTTAAACAAGCTTTTACTCATCGATCTTATTTGAATGAAAATAAAAAATTAGATTTAAATCATAATGAAAGATTAGAATTTTTGGGAGACGCTGTTTTAGAATTAGTAACAACGGTGTTTCTTTATAAAAAATATCCAACCAAAACAGAAGGGGACTTAACTTCTTTGAGATCGGCTTTGGTAAACACAATTTCTATTTCAGACGCGGCTTCTGAAATAGGTTTTAATGATTTTCTTCTTTTATCGAAAGGTGAGGCTAAGGACATTGGACGAGCTCGACAATATATTTTGGCTAATACTTTTGAATCGGTGGTAGGAGCGATTTATTTAGACCAAGGATATGAAGCGGCAAATGGTTTTATTACAGAATTTTTGTTAAATCGAATTGATAAAATAGTAGAAGAAGGGCTTTGGATTGATTCTAAGAGCAAATTACAAGAAGTTGTTCAAGAAAAATATTCGATTACACCATCTTATAGTGTCTTAAAAGAAGACGGGCCAGATCATAATAAAACTTTTACAGTCGAGGTTTCATACGGTCAGGGAAAAACTTCTCAAGGAATTGGTAAATCAAAACAAGAAGCGGAACAAGAAGCCGCGCATGTTGTTCTTGTTTCTGAGAATTGGCTATAATAAAAATATGCGTCTAAAATCTTTGGAAATTAATGGCTTTAAATCTTTTGCCAAAAAAAGCATTTTGAATTTTAATTCTCCAATTACTTCTATTGTGGGACCAAATGGTTCTGGTAAATCTAACGTAGCTGAATCTTTTAGATTTGTTTTAGGAGAACAATCTTTTAAATCAATGAGAGGAAAGAGAGGAGAGGATTTAATTTTTGGTGGCACAAACGATGTTTCAAAGAGTAATCGAGCGAGTGTCAAAGTGATTTTTGATAATGTCGATAAAACTTTGCCGGTTGATTTTGAAGAAGTTATTTTGGAGAGAGTTGTTCATCGAGACGGCGTTAACGAATATTTAATAAATGGTTCCCAAGTTCGTCTAAGAGATATTATTGAATTACTAGCCTCGGCTAATATTGGATCAAGTGGACATCATATAATTTCTCAAGGAGAAGCTGATAAAATTTTAAATTCTTCTATCAAAGACCGAAGAGAAATAATCGAGGAGGCCTTGGGATTGAGAATTTTTCAATACAAAAAAAGCGAAAGTGAAAAAAAGTTGGCCAAAACTGAAGAAAATATAAATCAGGTTCAATCTTTAAAGAGAGAAATTACTCCCCATTTAAAATTTTTAAAAAAACAAGTCGAAAAACTTGAAGAAGCCAAACAAATGAGAGAAGAGTTAAAAGAGATGTATCAGAAGTATCTTAAGCTCGAATCTGTTTATTTAGAGAAACAAAGAAATGTTATTAATTCTAAAGCTTCTTCTTCTCAAAAGGCTTTAGAAGAAATCAATTTACAAATTCAAAAATCTGAGCAAGAATCAAGAAATATTGAAAATGACTCGTTATTAAATTCGATTAGGGAACAGGAACGTCTTTTGTCTGTTATTTTATCTCAAAAAAATGAATTAATTCGAAGTATTGGAAATGTTGAAGGAGAAATAAATTCTTTGGTGAAACTTCTTCAAAAATCTGAAGAACAAAATGATTTTAAGTCTGTGATTTTAGAAGAGGAAGATCTCGAGACTTTTAAAAAAGAAATTCATTTGCTAGAAAACGCCTTAGAGGATTTTTCTCTTCTAAAGGAAATTGCGATTAGAATAATTAGTTATTTTAAAAAAGTCTCTCAATCTAATTCCCAAAAAAATGAACAAAAACTTTTTTATTCACAAGAAATTCAAAGTAATAAAGATAAATTAGCTCTTTTGGAAAAGGATTTAAAAATAAAAGAAGAAGAGGAAAGAAAAAGTAAAGAAATTTTAAATAATTTTCGAATTCAATTAGAACAAGATAAATCAATTTCTTTCGAAGCTAAAAAGAAAATTATTGATTTGATGTCAGAGAAAAGTAAATATCAGGAAATTGTTTCTCACTATGCCATTGCGATTGATAATTTAAAAAGAGACGAAGAATTGTTTAAACAAGAATTGGTAGAATCAACTGTTTTGGTAGATCGTTCTGTTTTAGATTATGATTCTGTGAAGGTTCCTGAAGATTTTTCAACAGAAGATCGACAAATTCAATTAACTCGACGAAAAGATTTAGAAAGACAAAAAATAAAAGTAGAACAATCAATCAGTGGTAATGGAGAAGACATTTTAAAAGAGTTTGAAGAAGTCACTGAAAGGGAAATTTTCTTGTCAAAAGAATTAGAGGACTTAGAAAAATCGGCAAATTCTCTAAAAGAATTAATCGTTGATTTAGGAAATCAGATAGAAATAAAATTTAAAGAAGGCTTAGAAAAAATTAACTTAGAATTTCAAAAGTTTTTTGCCCTAATGTTTGGTGGAGGAAATGCTTCTTTAAGATTGGCAAAAATCCCTTCTCGACGAAAAAAAGATAGTGACATCTTAATGAATGATGATTTGAATTCTTTTGAAGAGGATACTGACGAAGAAGAAGGAGTAGAAATTCATGTTAATTTACCAAGAAAAAAAATTAAAGATTTACTAATGCTTTCTGGCGGAGAAAGAGCCTTGACTTCTATCGCTCTTTTATTTGCAATTTCTCAAGTCAATCCTCCTCCTTTTATAATTTTAGACGAGACCGATGCTGCTTTAGACGAAGCTAACAGTCGAAAATACGGAGACATGATTGAAAATCTTTCAAAATATTCCCAATTGATTTTAATAACTCATAATAGGGAAACAATGTCCCGAGCTGGAATCTTGTACGGAGTAACTATGATGCAGGGTGCTTCCCAATTATTATCAGTCGCTTTCGAAGAAGGATTAAAATACGCGAAATAGTTAAAAGTTGGATGAGAGGAATTATTTTGTTACTATTCAAAACATAAAAAACATGAAAAAAATAAGTATTGAAGGAGTGATTAGCATTAGCACCAAGGGCGTAGGATATGTTGAAAATCCAGAAGGAGATGAAGACATCGTTATCGAAACGATAAATTTAAATAAAGCGCTTAATGGAGATACTGTTCGAGTTCAAATTATTTCAGATGAAAATGAAAAACCGGCTGGTAAAGTTGTAAATATTTTAAATCGTAGCCGTGAACAATTTGTCGGTAGCACAGTTTTAAAGGATGGTAAATTTTTAGTGATTCCCGATAATCGAAGAATTCATGTGAATTTTGATTTAAGTGAAAGTGACACAAGTCTTTTATCTGAAAATTCAAAGGTCCTTGTGAAATTAACAGAATGGCAAGACGATGAGGAAAATCCCAAAGCTTCACTTTTGAAAATCTTTGGTCGAAAAGGTGAACATGAAGTTGAGATTCAATCAATTATTTACGAAAAAGGATTTCAGTCCGAATTTGAGGCTGAAATCGAAGCTGAGGCTTCAAAATTAAAATCCGAATGGACCCCAATTCCTAAATCCGAGTTATCCAAACGTTTAGACCTTCGAGATAAAGATGTTTTTACAATTGATCCCTCTGACGCCAAAGATTTTGACGACGCTTTGCATCTAAAAAAATTGGATAATGGAAATTTTGAAATAGGAGTTCATATTGCGGATGTCTCTCATTTTGTCACTTCTAAATCGAAATTAGATAAAGAGGCTTACGAAAGATCTTTTTCGGTTTATTTAGTTGATAGAACCATTCCTATGCTTCCAGAAATTTTATCAAACGAATTATGCTCACTTAATCCGAATGAAGAGAAATTATCCTTTAGTGTTATTTTTGAAGTGGATAAAAATGTAAATCTTCTTTCAAAAACTTTTTCTAAAAGTATCATTCAATCCAAAAAACGATTTACTTATGAAGAAGCCCAAGCCATTATTGATGCAAAATCAGGACCTTTTTCAGAAGAACTTTTAATTTTAAATGATTTCGCGAAAATTTTAGCTGATCGAAATCAAAAAGCGGGGGCGATTAATTTTGAAAGCGAAGAAATTAAATTCGAATTAGATAAAGATGGTCACCCAATTAAAATTATCAAAAAAGAAAGATTAGATACTCATAAATTAGTCGAAGAATTTATGCTTTTAGCCAATCGAGAGGTGGCGAAATTTATTTATCAAAAAAATAAGGAGCGCGGAGATAATCAAATTGGCTTAATGTATCGAATTCATGATGTGCCTAATCAAGAAAAAATAGTTCAGCTAGCTTCTTTCTTGAAAGCGATGGGTTATCATTTGCCGATTGATGAAGAAGGAAATATTACTGCCAAAGATTTAAACGATTTATTTTCAAGAATTGACGGCAAGCCAGAGGAGTCTTTAATTAAAACGGCGGCGATTCGAACAATGAGTAAAGCTATTTACTCAACTGAAAACTCGGGACATTTTGGTTTAGCTTTTGAATATTACACCCATTTCACCTCTCCAATTCGCCGCTATCCAGATTTACTTGTTCACAGAATTTTGCAAAGTTTTTTGACGAATAAGAAATTAGAAAAAGAAGAAGTTCTTTATTTCAAAAACTCTGCTGATCGATCAAGTTTAAGAGAAGTTTCGGCCGTTGAAGCGGAAAGAGAATCTATCAAATTTAAACAAGCCGAATACATTAATGATCATCTCGGTGAAATTTATGATGGAGTAATTTCCGGTGTCTCTGCTTGGGGTGTTTACGTTGTGATTAGTGAAACTTTAACTGAAGGCATGGTTCATATCTCAAAATTAGGAAATGACTATTTTAATTTAGATGAAAAAAATTACGCAATTATCGGAGAAAAGACCGGAGCCAGATTTAGCTTAGGTGACCGTATAAAAGTGAAAGTTGAAGAGGTTGATTTAGATAAAAAGAACGTAAGCTTGGTTCTGGCTAAATAAATATTTATAAGTTGACCTTTTTTGACTCTTCTGTTAACATTTTGCTCATGTTAATAA
>CAZTQC010000037.1:0-5068 GCA_964615685.1 uncultured Candidatus Saccharibacteria bacterium | reverse complement strand
CATTTAGGAAATTATTTTGGAGCAATGAAACAATTTGTGGATTTGCAAGATGAATATGATTCTCATATATTTATCGCAGATTTGCACGCTTTAACGATTACTCAAGATCCAAATGTTTTAAAACAAAATATTATCGATCAAATCTTAGATTATCTGGCAATTGGTTTAGATCCTAAAAAAACCACTCTTTTTAAACAATCAGATACTCCAGAAGTGACAGAGTTGGCATGGATTTTTAATTGTTTAGTTTCAATGCCTTATTTAATGAGAGCTCATTCTTATAAAGATGCTCAAAATAAAAATCAAGAAATCAATGTTGGTCTTTTTGATTATCCGGTATTGATGGCCGCTGACATTTTACTTTCAGAAGCAGAAATTGTTCCAGTCGGAAAAGATCAAAAACAACATATCGAATATGCTCGGGACATCGCTGAAAAATTTAACAGAGTTTACGGCGAAACTTTTAAATTACCTCAAGAAAGAATGTTAGCCGAAGTCGAAACCGTTCCAGGAACAGATGGACAGAAAATGAGCAAAAGCTACAATAATACAATTCCCTTATTCGCTTCTGATGAAGAAATTCGGGAAGCTATTATGAAAATTCCGACCGATTCAGCTTCGATTGAAGATTCCAAAAGTCCCGATCAAAGTATTATTTTTAGCTTGCATTCTCTTATTTTGGATAAAAAAGAAAAAGAAGAGGTGCGAAAGAAATTCACAGACGGGGGAGTAGGATATCGAGAATTAAAAGAAGACTTAATTAGAGATTTAATTAAATATTTAAGCCCATTTAAAGAAAGAAGAGGCACTTTAGAAAAAGAACTTACAGCAAGTATAAAAATGTTAGAAGATGGCGGTAAAAAAATGAGTAAAAAAATAAATTCAAAAATGAATGAAGTTAGATTAAAAACCGGTTATAAAATTTATTAAAAATATGAACATTTCAGAGAGAATCGAAATAAAAAAATTAAAAGATTATTTAAATCAAGAAGTAATTGTGGCTGGTTGGATTCATGTCCGACGTGATCACGGAAAACTTATTTTTTTAGAAGTTCGCGATACAACTGGTATTGTCCAAACTGTTATTTTACCGAATAATGAAAAATTAACAGAAATTGGTTCGGAATTAAGGGCAGAATGGGTAGTAAAAATTAAAGCTAAGGTTAATTTCCGACCAGAAAAAATGGTGAAGGAGGGTTTG
Source organism: uncultured Candidatus Saccharibacteria bacterium (assembly GCA_964615685.1). Lineage (GTDB taxonomy): Bacteria > Patescibacteriota > Minisyncoccia > Phycocordibacterales > JAACPR01 > CAZTQC01. The sequence continues at coordinate 3,867 of CAZTQC010000037.1, read as the reverse complement.
AACGGGAACTTAGAATTAGAGGCTCTAGAAATTGAAGTCTTAAATAAAGCTAAAGCTCTGCCTTTTGAAATTGTAACGGACACTAGTGATATCGCCGAAGATGTTCGTCTGAAATATCGCTATTTAGATTTACGATCTGAGAGAATGCAAAAAAATATTCGAGTGCGAAGTGAATTTGTTCGTCAATGTCGAGATTTTCTTTTTAATAAAAATTTTACTGAGATCGAAACTCCGATTTTAACAGAATCAACGCCAGAAGGTTCAAGAGACTTTGTGGTTCCTTCTCGAATAAACAAAGGCAAATTTTATGCCTTGCCTCAATCGCCTCAACAATATAAGCAAATGCTAATGACCGCTGGTTTCGAAAAATATTTTCAAGTCGCCAGATGTATCCGAGACGAAGACCTTCGAGCCGATCGAGGGTTTGAACATACTCAAATAGACATCGAACAATCTTTTGTTAACAGGGAAGATGTGATGGGGTTAGTTGAAGAGATGATTATCGAAGTAGTAGAAAAAATGGGTTATGAAATAAAAGAAAAACCCTTTCCAGTTATTGGTTATCAAGAGGCGATGGAAAAATATGGAGCTGACAAATTCGATTTAAGAACCGCCGAAGAAAAAGAGCGAGGAATTTTATCTTACGCTTGGGTGGTCGATTTTCCTCAATTTGAAAAAACACCAGACGGCAAATGGACTTTCAGTCATAATCCATTTTCTGCTCCACAAAAAGAATTTGAAGACGACCTTTTGGCCGGAAAAAATATTGAAAATATTTTAAGTACTCAATATGACCTTGTTTGTAATGGTTCAGAATCCGGCGGGGGAAGTATTAGATCTCACAAACCTGAGGTTTTAGAAGCGGTTTATAAAATCATGGGACACGATAAAGATGAAATAGAGAAAAAAGTCGGTCATATGATGGAAGCTTACAGTCTTGGAACACCCCCTCATGGCGGTATCGCCTTAGGTGTTGAGAGAAATATCATGAATTTAACTGGAGAAAGTACTTTAAGAGACACTCAGGCTTTTCCTATGACTCGAAGTGGTCAAACCTCTGTAATGAATGGTCCTTCTGAATTATCAGAAAAACAATTAAAAGAGCTTGGATTACAAATCAAAAATAAATGATTGATCAAAATCAGAATTTTTTAGTCAAGGTAGAATATTTTCAAGGACCGTTAGAGCTTTTACTTTCCTTGATTGAAAAAAGAAAACTATTAATCAACGATATTTCTTTGGCTAAAATCACTGATGATTACATCGAATATTTAAAGAATTCAGAAAACAAAACAATCAAAGAGAATTCTCACTTTATTTTAATTGCTTCAACTCTTTTATTAATAAAATCAAAATCTCTTTTACCGACCCTTGAATTAACAGAGGAAGAAGAAAGCAATATTGAGGATTTAGAAAAAAGATTGAAAATATATCAAAGAATTAAGAATGCTGAGAAAAATATTCTGGATCTTTTTTTTCAAGCCCCTTCTTTTTTTAGAGAAAATAATCCTCAAGCAGAACCAGTCTTTGCCCCCACTCCTAAAACAAGTTTAGACTCAATTAAAATTTCAATTTTGTCGGTTCTTAATAATTTTCCCAAAAAAGAGGTTCTTCCTAAAAAAATAGTTCAAAAAATCATAAGTTTAGAAGAAACCATTGGTAACTTAACAAAGAAAATTCAACAAAATTTAAATCTGAGTTTTCGAGAATTTTCAAATTATGGCAAAGAGGAAAAAGTTAACGTCGTTATCAGCTTCCTGGCTATGTTAGAATTAGTCAAGGAGGGAATTATCGAAGTTCAACAAAATTCTCAATTTGAAGATATCGAGATGCAAACAAAAATTTTTGAAACCCCTAATTATTCCTAAAAATGAACAACTTATCCTTAGACGCAAAAATAGAAAGTATCCTTTTTTTTAAAGGGGAACCGGTCAAGATAAATAAATTGGCTGGAATTTTAGCAAAAGATAATTCTGAAATATTAAGTGCGTTAGAAATTTTGAAAGGGAGATTACAAGACCGAGGCCTTTCCCTTATCTTTAAAGAAGACCGAGTTGTCCTAGTGACCAATCCCGAAATGGCAGAAATAATTCAAAAACTTCAAAAAGAAGAACTTTCGAAAGAACTTAGTAAGGCCGCCCTTGAAACTCTGTCTATCATAATCTATCGAGGCCCCATCAAGCGAAATGAAATAGATTATATTCGGGGAGTTAACTCTCAATTTTCCATTAGAGTCTTAATGATTCGGGGTTTAATTGAAAAAAAAATTAACCCCAAAGACGAAAGAAGTTATTTTTACACTCCCAGTATCGAATTGCTTTCATACCTCGGATTAAGTAATATAAACGAAATACCTGAATATAAAAAGGTTAACGAAGATATTGAGAATTTTATAAATGCAGAAGAAAATAGTGATGAAAACACAAACTAAAGAAACAATCTATTCAATCCTTTTAATTATCGTTCCACTCTCTTTCCTTTTTGGAGTTTATTTTTATAGGTCTTTCAAAACAAATTCTTTAGCCAAGCAAAATCAAGAAGTTGCCCAGGAAGAAGATGCTCTTGAAAAAGCTCCGAAAAACCCTTTCGAAGAAATCGACTTGATTGCACAATCTGTGATTGTTAAAGATTTAAGTACTGGTCAAATAATTTACGAAAAAAATTCAGAAGAAATAGTTCCTTTGGCTTCATTAACCAAAGTAATGACTGCTTTGGTTATCGAATTATTTAATCAATCTAAAATTGATAGAACCGTCACCATATCAGCTGAGGCGATTAAACAAGATGGCGATAACTTTTTAAGACCAGGAGAAAAATTTGATTTAGAAAAAATAATCAAATTTACAATGATAACTTCTTCAAATGATGGGGCTGCTGCTATTGCCGAAGCGGTTCAAAATATCAATAATAATAATTCTTTCGCAGACAAAATGAATGAGGTCGCCAAAAATATTGGAATGAAAAATACCCATTTTTTCAATGAAACAGGCTTAGATGAAGATGAAAAAACTGCCGGAGCTTTTGGTTCGGCTCACGATATAGCCAAATTAATGGAATATACTTTGAAAAATTACCCCGAAATTTTCGAAGGAACTCGGGATAAAAATTATTCTGTCTATTCGGAGAATGGTATACTTCACCAAGCCAGCAACACTAATACCATCGCTTCGGAGTTACCAAATTTATTAGCCTCAAAAACTGGTTACACTGATTTAGCAGGAGGGAATTTAGCAGTAATTGTCGACCCGAGCCTAAATAAACCAATCGTCATTGTCGTTTTAGGATCAACTTTTGACGGCCGTTTTGAAGACGTCGTTAAGATTTCAAACGGTTTGAGTGAGTATTTTCAATATAAAAATTAATAAAAAAATATGCTTTGGAATGTCATTAAAATAATTTTGCCAGCAACCATTACTTTTTTAATCGGAATTTTAATTACCCCAACAGTTAGTGACTTTTTGTACAAACATAAAATGTGGAAGAAGAAAGCCAAGACGATGGCTTCTGACGGAAAAGCTGTTCCGGTCTTTACTAAATTTCACGGAGACAAAGAAACTCGAACTCCGAGAATGGGCGGAATTATTATTTGGGGAAGTGTTTTTATTACTGTTTTAATTTTATTAATTCTTTCCAAAATATTACCGATTGAAATTTTTAGCAAATTAGACTTTTTGAGTCGAAATCAAACATGGATTCCTTTGAGCACCTTATTGATTGGAGCGGTTATTGGGTTAATTGATGATTGGTTTGAGGTGAAAGGTCTAAGCGATCAAAAAGCTGGGGGACTTTCTCTAAAAAAAAGATTGGCGGTAGTTTCTTTTGTAGGAATTTTTGTTTCTTCTTGGTTTTTCTTTAAATGGGATTTCT
>CAZTQC010000036.1:0-5100 GCA_964615685.1 uncultured Candidatus Saccharibacteria bacterium | reverse complement strand
ATTTGATTTTTTTTAATACCAAATAATGAATCGATGATTTGTTGTTCTAAAAATTTTAAATAATTGGCATTTTCATCTCGAATAATTTCTCCGACACATAAAATAGGAATCATTTTATGGTCCAAAGTATATTTTATTTTCTTAGAAATTAATACGCTTGTTTCTCCTAAAGACCTTCTTTCGGCATGACCGATAATGACATACTCTACCCCGAAATCTTTAGCCATGCTTGCAGAAATTTCTCCTGTTTGAGTAAAATCACCCTGTTGAGATATATTTTGCATACCAAGTTTTAAAGTTTTTCCGCGATAATTTTTAAATAAATCGGAAAAATAAATGACTGGAGGACAAATAACGGTTGTAATATTTGTAGAGTTAATTTTATTTTTTTTAAGAGCAGAAAAAAGTTTTTTGGCCTCATTCAAAGAATCAGGTGCCATTTTCCAATTGGCAATAATTATTTTTTTTCGATTTTTAAGAGTTTTAGAATTGTTTTTTTTCATAAAATTTGAATTCAGTAAAGAACTTCCATTTAATTATTCAATTTCTTCCCAAGTTAAGATTTCATAATGATCAGAAGTTAAAGGAAAAAACGGTGGTGGTCCATATAATAAGTTTGCGTCATAATTAATATTTCGATTAGCATAACCACTATCATCAGTATAAGCGAAACCATATCTTAACTTTGAAGCAATCATCCCATTTAAAGTGATTGTGTTTCTTTCACTATATGGACTACACCCCGGTAAAGTATACCATCCTAATTGCCAAGATTTTGGATAATAAAATCTACCAACTCGACCATTTTGAGAAATTAAAGCTGCATCAATTTGTAAATCATCATCACTATACAAACCAACATTAATATTTTGTTGAGCTATCAAAGCAATTACGTCTTTCCCATCATAATTTGTATATTTCAAATCATTATTAACGGTAATACTTTTTCTATTCGAAGGAATATCTGGAAAACGAGCCGCAATAATTGAAAGACGGGCGGTGTCAATTTGACCCTCCACCCAAAGATCGTCTTCGAAAAAAATTACACCATTCGAAGGGAAAGAATAATTTCCAATCAGTCTGGTTTTATTTACTGACCAAGTTCCCCAATCACTTTGATTATTAGTATTTTCACAACTCCAACTCGGAACGCTTTCCAAAGTTCTAACTTGATACAAATCAAAAGTGTCATTGGTCTTTAGAACCATTAAGTAACCTTGTCGACCAGAAGAACTAAAATATAAACCACCCTCATTTTGAGCCAAAGTCTTAAAATTAGCCAAGTCATTAATAATTCCGTTAAAATCAACAGAAATATCTGGAAACTTTCGACCAGATTCAAAAACATCTGGCCTATTCGGAACTTCAGATGGAGGGTAAGGATCAAGGGGAGATAAATGAGTATGAACTCCAAATTCATTCACTCCACTATGATCAGGATCATCATAATATTCTTTAGCGCTAGAAATAATATTGTGAGCCAAACCATCAAAACGAATTCCATCGTTTGAATGAATTGGACCATAAACTTCAGTTCCTTCTCCAAAACGAATGTCTGAATCAGAAACCAGAGCAAACTTAGCAAAAGATGGAATTGCTAATTTCACACGAATAGTTCTAGAAACTTCTGGAGTATCATCCACAAAACCCGTGGATTCTAAAATCACGAGAGTCGAATCATTTGAAGGGGGAATAATTTTAAGGCTAAATTTCCCAATCTTTTCGCCATCCTTATCCGTAATATCATGAGTGTATGGACCCAATTCATTTGTCCCGTCTTGAAAATCATCTTTATCATGAGCCAGGTGCCATCGATAATACTCGATTCCCGCTTCTGCAATGTGAAAAGCTTTCTCTTTAGCTACTAAATTTCTATTAGATTTTAAAACGACTCCAAACCAACTAGTTAATCCAGAAATAATAATAACTGCCACAAAAGAAAAAACTAAAATTCCTGACATAATAAAACCTTTTTTTTCATTTTTAAAATTTGGGAAAAGTGTTTTAAACATGTTTTTAATAATTATCTTTCAAATTACGAATTGAAACCTGAGTCGTAATAAATAACGGAGCCGGAGGTTTAAGTGGATCAGAATCAATAATTAAACCGATCTTTACTAGTCTAACATCTGCTGGGGTAACCGGACTGATTAAGGGTAAAACAGAAGAAGTTCCATCATAACTTGAGTCAAAATATTCAAAAATAATATCATTGGTCACATCATGAACAATATTGGTTATGACTTCATTGTTTTTGTCATAAGAAAATGGTTGCCCGGTTGGTTTAATGACAGATTTTTTAAAATCTCCATCTTCTAAAAAATATTTTATCTCTTCTTTTAAATCATCATTATCAATATCACTATAAAAAATGAATTCTGTACTACTGGCAATCTTAATTGGATAAGAACCCAAATTTGATTGAGAGGCGCCCCTAACTTCATTAGCAAAAGGACGAATAACTTTTTTAGCCTCATTTTGATTAGCTAATCCACTTTGAATGATTCGGTTAAGAGAAAAAGTGTCTGCTTGAAAAGCTCCAATTAAACCGATGATTGCTGCCAGAATACCTGTGGTCACTAAAATTTCAATTAAAGAAAATCCTGATTGTTCTGAAAAATTTATTTTATTTTTTATAAAAAATTTTTTAAACATAAATTTAGATATTAGGATTTAAGATAATTTCAGACATTTGCCAAGGTTTATTTATAATAAGATTTTCAGTGTAAAATGATTGATAACCCTCGAGTTCCACCGTTAAAGAATACTCGTCTAAACTCAAATTATTAAAAAATACTTGGCCCGGAGGAGTGCAGTCTGCGGCATAAGTTATAAAAACCTCTGAGAGTCTCGGAGTGAAATTTGGATTTTCTGTTTGAAGATAAACTTTATAACGCAAATATCGATCTCCATCATGAAAATTAGAAATGTTTTGATTAGATAAAGAATAATAATCATTCGTTGTGCCATTTGGCCCTACATAATTCCAAGTGGAAGTTGCAGTTAATTCTAAATTTGTTGCAATTTGAAATTTGATACTGTCTATCCCCACTTCAGGAGCTTGATCAATCGGCCCCCAATTTATCGTATGAAAATTTGTAGTTGTGCCAATATCAAAAGTAGAAGAAGTTAAATTTCCAGACGAAATATATTCGTCTGAAATATCCAATAAGCGTAAATCACCAATAGGATTTGAAACGCTAATATTTCCATCACTTGCGTAATATCTGGTTTCATCACCGACTAGTTCCTGATTGCCACCACTCGACCAATCAGTTTGTTTTATAAAACCTCGACTAGTAATTGAAGTCTGATCATTTCCGTCTTTACTAATAATCACTTTTGCATCTGATAAAGGTAATGATGTTTCTGCGTCTTTAACTTGAACTAAAAGACTGTTTGGATTTTTAGGAGCAACAATTAAATCTATTTTTTTAAAAGTATCAGGAATTAAATCAATCGGTAATAATTCACTGGCTCCGACGAGTTCGTAATCACTGTCAATAATCTCAAACACATAATTGTCCCACTCCATGTCGGTTAAATTAATTTTTCCTAGAGAATTACTTGTTAAGGTCTCATCAAATTTATAAGTATTGTATCCAATCATTTTTGAACCACGAATATTCATATCAACATAAGGAATGTAAGCACAAGCGGAATTTTTTGTTTCTAAAAACAAATCGCTTAATTTGTCTATAGCAAAACTTATTTGAGTAACTTCTCCAGAAACAACATTGGCATGTGGCACATAAGGAGCTGGATTTTCAAGATCTCCGACAGTATAAGTTTTTTCAAGTGAATAGCCTTCTTTGGTTGCAAAAATTTCATAACCTTCAATACTTGGAGGAGCATCAACAATTTGAAACATGCCTTGGTTATTTGTCACTTCATCTATTTTGATAGAAAGAGGACTTTGATTATTTTCAACATGAACATCGGCTCCATTAATCGGTTGTCCGTTTGAATCAAAGACTTGAATAAAAAGAGCTCCATTATTAGATGTGGTTTCTAGATTTTGAGGAGAAACCCGACTGTAAAAAATCAGATTTTCTTGATAAGCACAATTTTCACAAGAAATATCAAATTGAACCAACTTATAATCTGCTGGAGACAAATCATTTGGAATTTGTCCAATCTGCCCGTCAAAAGGGTCATCAATGTCTCGAATGCTCACTAATACATTAAAATTTATATTATTTCTAGTAATGGTTTGCATTCTGGGTAATTTTCCCGGAGGCAACCCATCGACAATACCAATATCTGCGTAAGGTAAATTTCTGACAATTTCTACTTGTTCATTTGCTAAACTCGCTGCCGCATTTTTAACTTTTAGAATTTGAATACCTTGTAAAATTTTTGTATAACCTGTATAAACAGAAAAACTAACAATCACAAAAAGGGCAACACCCACGATGGTTTCCACCAAACCAAAACCTTTTTCATTATTAGAAAAGTTCATTATTTTTTAATTATATAATCTTTTCTCTGAATTTAAAAAAGTTTTTCTTTAGGAGAGAATTTTTTCAAAATCTTTTTTAAGATCTGGCAAAATTGTTCTGTTATAAACAGCTACTGCTGGATGATAAAAAGGAATAATAGTAATTTCTCCATAACTAGCTTTCGTTAAAAATTTCTGACCGTGAATTTTACTAATGATGTCTAAAGATTTTTCAAGTTCGAATTTTTTCATAATATATTCCATAGAAAATCTTCCTAAAGTGGCAATGATTTTTGGTTGAATAATTTCAATTTGTCGATCAAGAAATGGAGCATAAATTTCAATTTCATTGATTTGTGGATCTCGATTATTGGTTGGGCGGTCTTTAACAACATTTGTGATATAGACATCTTCTCTCTTTAATTTTAAATGATTCAATAATTCATCTAAAATCTTTCCAGAAGCACCACAAAAAGGTCGGCCGGTCGCAGCTTCATTTTTCCCTGGTGCTTCACCAATAAAAAAGATTTCCGCATTGTGATTTCCTTCTCCAATAACAGGATAAGCATTATTTTTAACCCTTTCTTCATATAAAGGCGACGATTTTAAATTCCAAACTTCTTTTACTACTTCATTTATAATTTTCTTTCTTGTTTTTT
>CAZTQC010000035.1:0-5134 GCA_964615685.1 uncultured Candidatus Saccharibacteria bacterium | reverse complement strand
CAAAGAAAAAACAAACAACTCCTTGAAATTAGATTTTTTTCTAAACAACAATGTTTAGAATTTTATTTTCAATATAGATTGTTTTTTTAATAGTTTGATTTTCTAACCATTTTTGAATTTCTGAAATACTTGAAATTTTTTCTAAAATTTCTTCTTCGGTTGAACTTAGGGGCATCTCAATTTTTCCTCGAACTTTTCCGTTAACTTGAATGACGACTGTCACTGTCTCTTCCACAATCAAATTCGAATCAAAAGAGGGCCATTCTTGTTCTGAAATAAAACTATTCTTTTTTAAAATGTCATTCCAAATTTCTTCAGTGATATGAGGAGCCACCACTGATAAAAGTTTTATAAATTTGGAAAACTCATCTAAAGCAATTCCCTGTTTATCGGCTAAATTAATGAAAGTCATCAATTGAGCAATACCAGCATTAAATTTTAACTGCGAAAATTCTTCCGTCACCCTTTTGATAACTTTGTGTAGATTTTTTTCAACTTCTGGATTAGTTTTTTCTTTTAAAGAATTCGCTACTCTCCAAACTTTTTCCAAAAAGCGTCTCATGCCAACGGCTCCGTTTTGATCCCACGGATAAGAACCGACCTCATTGTATGGTCCAATAAAAGCCAAATAGGTTCTCACAGTGTCGGCTCCCATATTCTCCACCATCTTATCAGGATTAATAGCGTTTCCTTTAGACTTGCTCATCTTATTCCCGTCTGAAGCCAAAACCAAACCTCGATTTAGTCTCTTAGTGAAAGGCTCCTCGTCTTTGACCAAACCGAGATCAAATAAAACTTTATTAAAAAATCTAGCGAACAGCAGATGCATCGTCGTGTGTTCCGCTCCACCAGAATAAAAATTCACCGGCATCCATTTTTCTAATTTAGTCAAATTCGCAAACTCCTCATTGTTTTTAGAGTCAACATATCTTAAATAATACCAAGAAGAATCGATAAAGGTATCAAGGGTATCTGTTTCTCGAACCGCCTCAGCACCACAAATTGGACATCGAACTTGAGCCCACTCACTTTTAGCTAAAGGAGATTTTCCATCATCTCTTGGTAAATAATCATCAATTTCAGGCAAAATGACTGGTAAATCTTTCTCTGGGACAGGAACAACTCCGCACTTATCACAATGAATAACTGGAATTGGACAACCCCAATATCTTTGGCGAGAAACTAGCCAGTCTCGCAAACGATAATTCTTTTCTTTTTTCCCACCGACTTTTTGAATGACTTTTTCTTTCGCTTTTTCTGAATCCAAACCGTTTAATTCTCCAGAATTAATTAAAGAACCGTTGCCAATGTAAGCTTCTTCGTTAGGATTTCCTCCAGAAATCACTTCAATTATTGGCAAATCAAATTTCTTAGCAAAAACATAGTCTCTTTCATCATGAGCGGGGACGGCCATAATCGCCCCAGTTCCATAATGTCCCAAAACATAATCAGCTACAAAAATTGGAATTGAATCATTATTAACAGGATTAATCGCTAAAACTCCTTCAATTTTAACTCCAGTTTTTTCTCCGATTCCCGTCACTCGATCCATTTCAGTTTTTTTATTACTTTCGTTTACATAATGCTGAATTTCGTCTGGATTTGAAGACTTCTTAGATAATTCGGCTACAATTTCATGTTCTGGAGCAACCACTAAATAAGTAGCTCCGTATAAAGTATCCGGTCGCGTCGTAAAAATTTCAATTTTTAGATCTGTCTCTGCTACCGAAAATTTTATTTTAGCTCCTTCGCTTCGGCCAATCCAATTCCTTTGAGAATGTTTAATCGGTTCCGGCCAATCCAAATTATCTAAATCATCAACTAAACGATCGGCGTAATTCGTAATTTTTAATTGCCATTGATTCATTTTTCTTTGAATCACTTCTGAGTCACAACGCTCGCAACGTCCAGTTTTAACTTGCTCATTAGCCAAAACCGTCTTACATTTTGGACACCAATTAACGTTCGTCTCAGATTGATAAGCCAAACCTTTTTCTAAAAATTTTAAAAATAACCACTGAGTCCATTTATAATATTCTGGATCGGAAGTGGCGATTTCCTTAGACCAATCAAAAGAAGCCCCCATTGATTTTAATTGCTGGTGCATATTTTCGATATTCTGATAAGTCCATTCTCTTGGATTGATGCCGTGTTTAATAGCGGCATTTTCAGCTGGTAAACCAAAAGCATCAAAACCAATCGGAAAAAGAACATTTTTTCCTTGCATTTTTCTAAATCGGGCATAAATATCAGTAACAGCAAAGGCGTACCAATGTCCGACATGCAAATCACCGGATGGATAAGGAAATTCCACAAGAATCATTTCATTTTCTTTTCCAGTAACTTCATCTTGAACTTCAAATATTTTTTCTTCGGCCCATTTTTGTTGCCATTTTTTTTCTATTGCTAAATGATTGTATTCTTTCATGATATTAAAATATTATAACATTTAGACCCAAAAAGGTAGGTTGAGTAATAAAAAACCGCGTATCTTAAGATAAGATACGCGGTGGTTAAAATTCATCAATTAAGACCGGGTTCGAATTTTTTCGTCAAAACCTCGTCAATCAATGAAATTTCTTTTAGAGACTTTTCTTTCTGATCGAGATTTCTCACAATTTTCCAGTCGCCTTTCAAGTTGATTTTATGATCAAGCCAGTCAATTGTGTTGGGTAAAGAATCCCGAATGGCACACCAAAATAAGACGTGCAATAATAGCAACAAAGAAAGATAGTATTGTTTTTTCTTTTCTTCTCTTTCTCTTCCTTTCTTGTTTTTGGTGTAATAAAGCAAATCAATTTCAGACATTTTAGTTTCAAGCTCATCAATCAAAAACCAGAGAGCCTGAATTCGGTCGTCTTTAATCTGATAAATTACTTCATCATTTTCAGCCAAAGGACCGAACCTCACTTTCTCAATTCTTAAATTTTGACCCGAAACAATTTCTCGAATCTTTTCCATCAGATTCAAAGGAATTTCAAAAGGAGGTTCATTCAGGTTGGTAGAATGCCAATCCTTTTCACCGATTAGAGCCCAGCCCTCTCCGATACTCACATGATCATTGAAAACCACATCAGGAAATTCTTCAGAGATAGAAAACCAAAGAAGTTGATGAATAATCGTTTCGTAAGTTAAGAACCTTTCTCCTTCATTGTAAGCTTCATTTAAAAAAGATTGACTATAACCTTCCAGTTTGCACACCTCGAGGTTGCGTTCTAAGACGCTGATGTGGTCAATAATATCTTTTTTAACAACGACTAGTCTTCGGGTGGTTCGAGAATGAATAATTCCAACTTCTATTTGGTGCTCATTCTTTTTTTTCAGATTCAGATCTCTCAAAATCTTGTGAGTACCAAAAATAGCATTGAGCATAGACAAAATGTCCATATTAAGGATCTCTTTGGGAGTGTTCATTTTTTCTCCTTTTTTTGTTGATAGTTTCAACTCCAATAATATATATTTCAGTATTATATCGATTTTGTCAATATGGCTTACTGAATTAACACCATCATCTTCGTAAAGTTAAATACTGGTCGAAATATAAAAAACCCTCAAGCTTATAACTTGAGGGTTTGCGGAGTGGTAAGGTTCTTATTCTTCGACCTTTCCTGTCCTCATTATCGCCTCAACCTCGGCCATGGTTTTGTCATAAGCCGTCTTGAGGATGTTCCTGACGAACTCGGCACCTTCTCGTTTGGTGATCCCGAACCTCTTCGAAGTGCCGACGATCTCACGTCCGACTTCTTTTGGGTTCAAGCGGATACCATCCTGTTCCAGTTTGTCTTGCAACATCAAAAGTGCAATTTCCCCGATTCTCTCTTTGCTGAGTGACATAATATGTCTCCTATCAATGAACTAACTTGCCTAATCGTCAGGCAAACCGGTTGATTACTAATATTTCATCAACACGAACAGTATATCATCTTAACTTACTCTTGTCAAGAAATTTAAATCCTAAACTCAATTACATCACCGTCTTTAACGATATATTCTTTACCTTCGGTTCGAATTTTCCCTTTCTCTCGGGCCGCCGCGTGAGAACCAGCTTCTAATAAAGTGAACCATTCAATCACCTCAGCTCGAATAAATCGATCTTTGAAATCATTATGAATAGCCGCACCAGCCACAGGAGCAGGGCTTCCCCTTTTAACAGTCCAGCCACGAGTTTCGTCTTCTCCGGTTGTAAAATAAGTGATCAAATCTAAAAGTTCGTAACTGGCGATAATTAAATTTTCAATTCCTTCCTTTCCCTCTTTTTGAGAAAGATTTCGAAATTCAACTTTTTCATTTTCCGCAAAATCTTTGATTTCTTGTTCAACTCCTGCGTCGACAAAAACATACTTGGAATTTGAATTTATTAAAAACTTTTCCAATTCTAAAAATTTGGGGTCTCGGCTTTCATCTAAATTTTTAGCTCCGTCTTTTTTATTTAAAACATAAAGAATTGGCTTCATGGAAAGAAGGTGCAAGCCTTTGACAATCGAAATTTCTTCTTTTTCAAAATCAGCCGTGTTGGCTAATTGTCCAGCCTCAAGAACTACTTGAATTTTTTCCAAAACTTTTTTTTCGGCCACGGCCATTTTGTCTCCTCTTTTGGCGTCTTTCTCAACAGAACCTAATCTCTTAGAGACCGTGGCTTGATCGGCTAAAATTAATTCCAGATTAATGATTTCAATATCAGACATTGGATCAATTTCTCCATGAACGTGAGTAATGTTGGAATCTTCAAAAATTCGAACGACCTGAGCAATGGCATCAACTTCTCGAATGTGAGAAAGAAATTTATTTCCAAGCCCTTCGCCATTGGAAGCGCCTTTGACCAAACCGGCAATATCGGTGAATTCCACAATAGTCGGAATAGTTTTTTTTGACTTTGAGAATTTCGATAATTTTTCCAAACGATCATCTGGCACTGGCACAATTCCCACTGAAGGGTCAATAGTACAAAACGGATAATTTTCGGCTGGAACCGAATTTTTGGTCAAAGCATTAAAGAGAGTTGATTTTCCAACGTTTGGCAGGCCAACGATACCGATGGTTAAGTTTGAGCAGGACATAATATTTTATTGCCCCATCAATTTTCTCAACTTATCCTTGTGCTTCATCATCACCAACATGGAAGCGGTTTGCTGGT
>CAZTQC010000034.1:0-5196 GCA_964615685.1 uncultured Candidatus Saccharibacteria bacterium | reverse complement strand
GTTTCAGTTATGAAATGTAAAAATGCTTTAGAGGAGTCTGCCGGTGATATTGAGAAAGCTAAAATTCTACTTCGAAAAGAAAGTGCTCAAACGGCTTTGAAAAAATCAGGAAGAACTTTAAAAGCGGGAACAGTTTCATCTTATATACACGCCGGGGGATCTGTTGGATCAATGATTGAATTGTTTTGTGAAACCGATTTTGTTTCCAAAAATGAAGAATTTCAAAAATTAGCTAGAGAAATTGCTATGCAAGTTGCAGCTACTGCACCTGAATTTGTAAAACCAGAAGATATTCAAGAATCTGACATGCAAAAAGCGAAAGAAATTTTTTCTAAAGAAGTTGAAAATAAACCAGAAGAGATGAGAGAAAAGATTTTGACTGGAAAATTAAACGCTTATTTTGGAGAAAAAACTCTTTTGAAACAAAGTTATATAAAAAATCCGGAACAAACTATTGAAGTCCTTTTAACCGAAGCAATTCAAAAATTTGGTGAAAAGGTGGAAATTGGTCAAATCGCAAGATTTTCAGTTTCACAATAAATTTATGAATTTTATTTTTATTCTGTTTGGGTTTTCCTTGTTTGGAATTGTAATAATGATTTTTTTCAGGGCGGTTGAATTAAAGAAAAAGAAATTTGTTTTCTCTAATAAAATTAGAGCTTGCGCAGATAAATTCTTGTTGTACTTTTGTCTTGTCTTGAAGAAAAATACTGTTAAAATAAAAACCTGGATATTAAACGAATTTCATTTGATACCCAAAAAGATTGGACATCGCTTTTCTTTAATTTGGAGAAAAATTAGAGATAAAATTGACAATTACTTTAATCATTTTCATACACCTGAAATAAATGGTAAAGTAAATATCTCAAATTATTGGAGAAAAGTTTCTGAACACAAAGAAATTTCTTCAAAAAATAAAATTGAAGCAAAAGACAAATCAAACTAGCCACCTTAGCTCAGTTGGTAGAGCAACCGCCTTGTAAGCGGTAGGTCGTCAGTTCAAATCTGACAGGTGGCTCCTGAATCGGAATCTCGGATTAAGAGCTCATATAATCGTTCTAAAAAGAATTTTTTTAAAAAAAGTTGTCAAAAACATTGAAAAAAGGTAGTCTTTTAGTTGTTATGGGATACAAAGACACCCCTTATTTTCATGTCGCAAATGCCAAGGATTTAGAAGGAAAAGATAAATTTCTCTATCGAGCATTAGAAATTTTACCAGGATTTTTATCGTGGTCGACTTTAATTTTAATGGTAGTTTTTTCTTTTTATAAACCAATTTGGGTGGCGATTTTTATTATCACTTTTGATTTATTTTGGTTATTAAAAACTATTCATCTTACTTTTCATCAATATCATAATTGGCGACGTTTAAAATATAACATTGGAATAAATTGGCAAGCTAAATTAAAAAATCTAAAATATGAAAAAATACGCCATCTTGTCATTTTGCCATTTTTTCAAGAAAGCCAAGAAGTTGTTGAAGGAACTATTCGATCTCTTTTGGCTTCCCATTATAAAACTAAGAAAATTCTATTAGTTTTGGCGACGGAAGAAAGAGCTGGAGAAGGAGCCCAAAATATTGCTAAAAATATGAAAAATAAATACGAAAACTTTTTCGGTGCTTTTTTAATTACAGTTCATCCTTCTAATTTGCCTGGCGAAATTAAAGGAAAGGGCCCTAACATTTCTTACGCTTCTGAAGAGGCTCGAATTAAAATTTTGGATCCTCAAAAAATTCCATATGAAGATGTGATTATTTCTCCCTTTGATATCGATACTGTGATTTGGCCTCAATATTTTGCTATTTTAACTTTTCATTTTTTGACTGATGAAAACCCTTTTAATAAATCTTTTCAACCGGTTCCTCTTTATAACAACAATATTTGGGAAACTCATGCAATTTCGAGGGTGGCAGCTACCACCAGTACTTTTTGGCAGATGATTCAACAAGAAAGACCCGAAAAATTAGCAACTTTTTCTTCCCACTCTTTATCATTTAAATCTCTCTATGAGGTTAATTATTGGCAAAGAAATATGATCTCTGATGATTCTCGAATTTTTTGGAATTTGTATTTGGCCAAAGATGGTCAATATAGCACCGTACCGTTGTCTTATCCTGTTTCGATGGATGCTAATCTTGGCCCGTCAGTTTTTTCAACTTTAAAAAATATTTACAAGCAGCATTTACGATGGATGTGGGGAGTAGAAAATATCCCTTATATTTTATTTGGTTTTATAAAAAATAAGAACATTCCTCTAAAAGATAAGTTTTCAAAAAGCATTGTTCAATTGACTGGTTTTTGGTCATTGGCCACAAATCCAATTATGATTTTGCTTCTGGGTTGGTTACCAATCATTATCGGAGGTCCTATTTTTAGAGATACTGTTTTGTCTTATAATTTACCTATTGTAACTCGAGACTTAATGACTTTGGCCACTTTAGGATTAATTTTGGCAGCAATTATTGCTGCCACTTTATTACCACCTATGCCAATTTCGATTGTTAAAAGAAAAACCAGTTGGACAATCATGTTTTTGCAATGGCTTTTTGTACCACTTACGATTATTATATTTGGCTCTTTACCAGGTTTACATGCTCAAACAAGATTAATGTTCGGTCGATATTTCGGTGCCTTTTGGGTAACACCTAAATATAGAAAATAATTATGAAACCGCTTTCTAAAAAACAAAGAATAATTTCATTCATTCTTATGATCTTTATTTTCTTAATTGTTTGCCCCCTAATCTTGGCTTATTCATTAGGTTATCGTTTTGATGATACTTTTTCTTGGATAGAGACAGGCGGAATTTATCTTCATGCTAATATTTCCAATACTGAAATATATTTAGCTGGTAAATTTATTGAAAATAATGGAGTTTTATTAAGAAACACTCTGATTCAAAACTTGAGATCTGACACTTCTTATAAAATGGAAGTTCATAAAGAGGGTTATCATAGTTGGATCAAGATGTTATATGTTCAACCTAGTTTGGTAACGGAAGGCTCATTAATGATGATGCCGAAAGATATAGAAAAAAAAGGAATTTATCCATACCAAGATGAATTCGGAGAAGGGACCACCACGATACCAGTCGGACCTTTAAATAAAGAAGAAATTTCTAAAAATGGAGATTATGAAGAACTTGAAATTTTGTTTGGCCTAGTTGAAGCCGCAACCTCAACAGACCTTTCGAACGAGAAAGATTCAGAAGATGATTTTCTTTCAGCTTCTACATCATCTTCGACAATTGAAGAAGAAAAAATCCCTGAGCATTTTATTGAGTTAGGAATCGAGGATCCGACTTTATTAAGAAATTTAATTGAAACAAGTAATGAAGTGATGTGGTTGGAAGATCCGGGAATAGTTATTTATTGGATTGGGAAAAAGGAATCCGCTCCTTATTATTATTGTTTATTAAAGAAGTGTCGAAATAAAATCAATTTAAATTGGGATATTGGTATTAAAAGATTTTCCTTATTTCCAGGACGAAGTGATGTTTGGATTGTTTTAGATGATAATGGATTATGGGCTGTTGAAATTGATGATCGATCAGAAAGAAACATTCAACCAATCTATTTAGGAGCCGATTTGGATTTTAGAGTTAACGATAAAAGTAATATTGTGGTTTTAGACAATGATATTTTTTATGAATTAAGTCTTTAATTTAAAGACATTTGTTTTTTGATAAAAATATCGTTATGATAAAACTATGAAAAAAACTGAAGGAAAAGAATTAAATAAAACATATTATTTCATGTCGGGTTTACCCAGATCGGGTTCCACTCTTCTTTGTAATATTTTGGCCCAAAATCCAAGATTTAATACCACCAGCACTTCTGGAATCATGGATGTTCTTTTCGGAGTTAGAAACTCTTGGGACAAATTAGTTGAATTTAAAGCAACTCCAAATCCTGAGGGTAAATTAAGAGTTTTAAGAGGAATTTTAGAGAGTTATTACTCAGACAGTGATAAACCTGTTATTTTGGATAAATGTCGAGGTTGGCTTTCTTTAATCGAAATGGCTGAACAAATTTTAGGCCATAAAGCCAAAATTATTGTTCCTGTTCGTGATATTAGGGACGTTTTATCTAGCTTCGAAAAATTATGGAGAGAAACTTCTAAAGATTCACAAGTGAGACAAGAGGCTGAAAATTATTTTCAATTTCAAACTGTTCAAGGAAGAACTGAAAATTGGTTGCGTTTAGACCAGCCTGTCGGTTTAGCTTACAATAGAATTGTTGATGCCATTCAACGCGGTTACAGCGACCGAATGATTCTAGTTGATTTTGATAGTTTAACCAGAAAACCAAACGAGACTCTAGATAAAATTTATGAATTTTTAGGCGAAACTCCTTTTAAACATGATTTTAATAATATCAAACAAGTGACTTGGGAAAATGACGCTGTTCACGGATTTAAAGGATTGCATGATATACGACCAAAAATGGTTCCGGTTGAACCACAATGGCAAAAAATCCTGGGGCCTTTTGCGGAACAATACGGGAAAATGAATTTCTGGCTAAACTAATTTGAAAGTTACTTTAAATTTTCTAAAATTTCTTTTTTATCGAAAAGATCATCTGTGTCATAAGGACATTCATGAATCATGCCGGTAATATTATAAGGTTCAAGATAAGAATCAATCTGGTGTCTAAATTTAGAAGCTTCTTTTGGTAAAAGATTTTTGTGAATTTTATAACCGAAAATTTCAGGCTTGTTACCAACCCAAGTAACCACCGATGGTTTATTTAAAGCAGCGGCTGCATGTTGAGCAAAAGAATCAATAAATAATCTTTTCTCAGAAAATTCAATTGCACACATCGCTTCTCTTAAATCAAAATCTAAACGCTCAGCTTTTTTTAAAGAATATTGATCTTCTCTTCGCAAATGAATTGCTCTAAATCCTAAATTAACCATTTCATTTACGATTTCTTGAGCGATGTTTAAAGGCATGTCTCTCATCCAAGAAATTGGAAAGTCTTGATTTAAGGCTCCACCTGAGGTTTGGATAAAAAATAAAGGCTTATCAACCGGCAATCTATTTTTAACGTCTTCCTTTTCAGAATCAGTAAAATAAAGTTGGGGCTGTTCATTATGATAGGGAATTTCATACATTTCACACCAAATTTCGATTAAGTGTTTTTTTCGATAAATAAAATTTTGGTCAAAATAAGGATCGTGACCCAAAAAAACA
>CAZTQC010000033.1:0-5493 GCA_964615685.1 uncultured Candidatus Saccharibacteria bacterium | reverse complement strand
CCTATTATTAATATATATAAACCAACTTTTAACACCAAAAAACCCCCCTATGATCATTTTGATGAAATTGCAAACGTTTCTATTTTTCCAAATGGAGTAGCCACCGAACCTTTGATTGGTGAGATTAATGATGAGTCGAAAATCAAATTAGGAAATGAATCGAGAGAAATTAAAAACTACATTTTAGAAAATGGAGAAATTTGGGCTTCTGGAATTACTTTTAAAAATCCTCCTTCTACCTGGAAATCCTGGGGTTTCATTTGGTTTAGATCAGAAATTAAAAATTTAAAGCAATCTTGTGAAAGGTCAGGAATTGAAATTGATATTATAGAATGCAACCCTTTTGGAGGTGATGTTTTTGTTCGTCGAGGAGAAGTCAATGAAGAAGTGAGGAATATTCAAATTAAAATTTTAGAAAGTTTTAAATTTTTAGAATAATTTTTACTTAGTGCTTAAACTTTTTAATTCATCCCGGATCTCCGTTAATAGCTGGATATCTTTAGCTATAGGTTCTTTCCTTTCTTTTTCTTTCTGATCTTTTTTATTTAATTTATTCATCTGCTTAATTACCATAAAGATTGAAAAAGCAATTATAAGAAAATCAGAAATAACATTTAAAAAAGACCCATAATTCAAAGTAATTGCCTCCATTCCTTCAGCGGCTTTTTTTAAAGTAATAATCTTATTATTTAAGTTGACTCCTCCTGTTAATAAACTAAGAGGAGGCATTAAAATATCATTAACAAAAGAGGTAACTATTTTTCCAAAAGCACTTCCAATAATGATACCAACACTCATGTCAATTACGTTTCCCTTAATGGCAAATTTTTTGAATTCTTCTATTATTTTCATAAATTTCAATTATTTTCCTAAGAAAATCTTGGTTTTTTAATAACTTGAATTATTTTACCATTTATCATAAAACTATCATCCTCATGAATGTAAATAGGGGGTATGTCTTGAGTTGATTCTGAAACTAAAACGATTTGATTATTAATTTTATCCCAAACATACTTTTTAATATTAGCCATATCATCAATAATTGAAAGAACAACATCACCGTCTGAAGGAGATGTTTGTTCACTGTCAACCAACAGATAATCTCCATCTTCAATGGTGTTTCCATTAACATTTGTCTTATTCATCGACAATCCATTGGCTCTAATGGCAAAAATATTTTTTGTTTTTTTCAAAATACTTTTTGAAATTTTCAAATATCCTTCAATGTTTTCATTAGCAAAAATTGTTGCGGGCCCACAATTTGCCACTCCAACGATAGGAACGGAAATTAGTTTGGTATTACTAATTGGACCGCGCGAAATTTTGGTAATAATTTTGTTTGTTTTATCTACCTTGATTAAACCCCTTTTTTGAAGTTGATCTAAATGGTGTTTAATTTTTTGAGGATACTTTTCTCCAATTAAAAAACCAATTTCTCTTAGCGTCAGACCATTCAAATTTCTGTTTTGTAATAAGGAAAGTAAGTTTTCTTGTATTTTGTGCATTTTTTTTTGGAAGTTACTTTTTATTTCTTTTAATTGCTTTATTTTAACTCTTTTTCCTCTTTTTTTAAATAATTATCCACAGGTGTGTAAAGCTAGAAAACTTGACAAAGATTATTATTAAAATAAAATGTAAGCAAGGTTTCTCATTATCAAAAGATTTCATAATTTTTAAAATCAAAATATGTTTCAAGATTTACAAAGTAGAAAAAATAGAATTAAAGGTCAAAAGGTATCATCATGGAAAAAATTTTTAAATTATTTAAAAACTCCAAATAATTTTCGATTAATTTTATAGGGAAAACTTATGATATTTTACCTTCAATCTTGGTAAAATATATTCAATGATAGATAAAAATTTAGAAAATATAAAAAAATATGTTCGAGCCACAAATTATTTGAGTGCTATTCAAATATTTTTACGAGATAATTTTTTACTAGAAAAACCTCTGAGTTTTAACGAGATTAAAGAACGACTCCTTGGTCACTGGGGAACTTGTCCAGGAATTAATTTTACCTATGCACATCTCAATTATTTAATTAAAAAGCACAAAATCGATATGATGCTTGTTGTTGGTCCGGGACACGGTTTTCCTGCAATTCAAGCGAATCTTTTTCTCGAAGGAAGTCTTGGAAAATATTATTCTCAAGCCACTCGTGATTTAAAGGGTATTGAAGAAATTGGTAAAAAATTTAGTTGGCCTTACGGTTATCCTAGCCACTCAAGTCCAGGAGCGCCTGGTGTTATTT
Organism: uncultured Candidatus Saccharibacteria bacterium; assembly: GCA_964615685.1. GTDB lineage: Bacteria > Patescibacteriota > Minisyncoccia > Phycocordibacterales > JAACPR01 > CAZTQC01. The sequence goes on along the minus strand of CAZTQC010000033.1, from coordinate 3,241 downwards.
TAGAGGGTGGGGAATTGGGTTACTCACTTTCTACTTCGTATGGTGCTGTTATGGATAATCCAAACTTAATTGTTTCTTGCTTAATTGGTGACGGTGAAGCCGAAACAGGCCCATTGGCCACAGCCTGGCATTTAAATAAATTGATTGATCCAACCAACAATGGAACCGTTTTACCGATCCTTCATCTAAATGGCTACAAGATTTCTGGTCCAACATTTTTTGGCAGAATGAGCAATGAAGAATTGGAGAGCTTATTTATTGGTTATGGTTATCAACCTTATTTTGTAGAATCAGCGATAATTCTTGAGGATGATACTGAAATTTATGAAAAAATGGCTGAGACACTTGAAAAAAGTTACGAAGAAATTAAAAAGATTCAAAAAAGAGCTCGAGAAGAAGGAATAAAAGAGCAACCAAGATTTCCGATGATAATTTTAAAAACTCCTAAAGGCTGGACCGGTATTAAAGAAATTAGAGATAAAAAAGTAGAGGGAAATCATTGGTCTCATCAAGTGGTGATTAAAGACACCAAGAAAGACGAAGAAGAAAAAATGTTACTAGAAAAATGGTTAATGTCTTACAAATTTGAAGAATTATTTGATAAAAAAACTGGATTTATTAAAGAGATATTAGATGTTATTCCAGACGAATCAAATTTAATGGGTTCAAGTCGTCATGCCCACGGAGGACCAGAAGTTACTCAACCTCTTATTTTACCTGAATTATCAAAATTCGAAGAAGACTCGACAAAACCCGGAACTATTGGATCTAGTTCCATGAGAAGAACTGGCGAATATTTGAATGAAGTTTTCAAATTAAATTCTGCAACGAAAAATTTTCGATTATTTTCTCCAGATGAAACATATTCTAATAAATTAGATAAAGTTTTTGATTCTACCTCAAGAGCTTTTGTTTGGCCCCATGAAAAGTGGGATGATGATTTAACTTATGATGGAAGAGTGATGGAAATGTTGAGCGAACATTCTCTACAGGGTCTAATGCAAGGATATGTTTTAACTGGTCGTCACGGCATTTTTGCGTCCTACGAGGCCTTTATTCAGATTGTTAGTAGTATGGCTGATCAATATGCTAAATTTTTAAAACAATCTCTTGAAATTCCATGGCGCGGAGTGATACCATCGTTTAACTACATCTTGACCTCTTCTGGATGGAGACAGGATCATAATGGATTTTCTCATCAAAATCCTGGATTTATTGATAATATGTTACAGAGACAGGGTGATTTCATTAATATTTATTTTCCTGCTGATGGTAGTAGTACTTTGGCTACTTTAGAAAAAACCCTATCTTCAACGAATTGTATTAATGTTATTGTGGCAGGCAAAACTCTAGAGCCTCGTTGGGTCACCACAATTCAAGCCAAAGAAAGTTTAGATGAAGGTTTGGCCATTTGGAAATTTGCTAGTGATCAAGACCCAGATATTGTTTTTGTTGGCACCGGAGATTATTTAGTCGAAGAATCTCTAGCTGCCATTGATTTATTGAAAACAGAACTTCCTGAAATTAAAACCCGTTTTGTTAATGTTAGTGCTTTATCATGGTCCGGTTTTGGTTCGGCCCATAACGTTTTGAAACAAGAAGACTTTTATAAATATTTCACAAGCGATAAACCAGTTATCTTTAATTATCACGGTTATCCTCAAACTATCAAACAAATACTGTTTGATTATGCTCAAAATCCTCAAAGATTTGATGTTCGAGGTTATGAAGAAAACGGTTCGACTACGACGCCTTTTGATATGCAAGTTAGAAACAGAACTAGTCGATATCACTTACTTATTCAAGCCCTAAATTTTCTAAGCGAAGATAAGGTGATAGATAAAACCACCGCAAAAAATCTTATTCAAAAATACGAGAAAAAACTAGAAGATTTTGATAAATTTATTAGAGAACATGGAGTTGATCCAGAAGAAATAACAGAATGGCAATGGAAAAAGTAAAAGTAATTGTTATAAATAGTGGGAGCCTTGCAATGAGGTATGCTTTATATCAGGGTGAAAAGAAAATAGCTTCTTTTTATTACGAAAAACTTCCTGATTCATACGAGCTTCATGAGAATAGCGGGGACAATGTTATTCGAAACATGAAGATTTCCGTCGAAGATTTTGAAAAATCTTTTGGTTACACGATTGATCGACTTTTAAAACTTGGAAAAATTATAACAGAAGACGAAATTAAGTTAATTGCTCTTAGGATAGTGGCTCCAGGAACGTTTTTCACTCAGGATAGAATAATCGACGAGGAATTTTTAGATAAATTTGATGATTTTTGTGAACAATCTCAACTTCACATAAAGGAAGTTCGAGAAGAATTAGAACAAGTAAAAGAGAGAATGCCCAGTATAAGATTCGTGGCAATTTCTGACAGTCGTTTTCATACAACAATGCCGATAAAAGCAAAAATTTATGGTATCCCCAAATCCTTAAGAGAAGAACATGATATTTATCGTTTTGGTTACCATGGGATTTCTATTTCTTCCGTTGTTCAAAAAATTCAAAAAACTTTAGGAAAAATTGAGGAAAAAACTATTGTTTGTCATCTGGGTGGAGGCTCCAGTGTTACGGCTTTATTAAATGGAGAAAGTGTTGAAACTAGTATGGGATATTCGCCTTTAGAAGGTTTACCAATGTCGACTAGAATAGGAAATATAGATTCCGGGGCCCTTATGGCTTTAGCTGGTTATGAAGATTTAGATTTGCCAGAATTAAGAAAAATGTTATCCAGTGATTCTGGCTTAAAAGGAATTTCGGCAGAAACTAGTGACATTAGAATTTTATTAAAAAATATTAAAGAAGGCCATGAAGATTCAAAGCTCGCCGTGGAACATTATATTTATCAAATTCAAAAACAAATCGGGGCAATGATTGCTGTTTTGGGTGGACTTGATTCTCTTATTTTAACTGGAACAATTTCAGAGCGTTCTGTTCCAATTAGAAAGATGATTTTGAGCGGACTATCGACTTTTGGAATTCTTTTTGACGAAAAATTAAACGATCAGGAGGTTGATAATTATAAATTTATTAATAAACCAGGTTCACCCGTTTCTATTATAGTTGTTTCTACAGATGAAAATAAAGAAATACTTTCGCGAGCCTTGAAATTTCTCTAATTTCGTTTCTTTTTTAGTTTTAAAATAGCATCTTTTAATTTTTGAAAAATGTGTTAGTATTCGGTAATTATGAAATTTTTGAAAAATAAAACTTGGTTAAATGCTGTTCTG